>JAKAHI010000082.1 GCA_021815065.1 bacterium
TATATCTTCCCTTTTGGCCTGTTTCAGGAGCAGATTTTTGTCCAGGATCATTTTGGACAAAAAGTCGCTTAATCCTCTCATCTCTTCACTGTTCAATTTCATTTTATTTTGCAACCTTTTCTATTTTTTTCTTAAGCAAAATTAACCCGCTTACTCGTACATTTTCTTCCAACCCGGTTTCACCTTTTTCTTGCCGCACTGCTTGCATATACCGAATATCTCTAATCTGTGAAAAATGGGCGCAAAGCCCGTGTTGCTGGATGCCTTATCTTTTAATTTTTCTATTTCTGCATCTTTAAATTCTGTGACCGAGCCGCACCGGATACAGATAAGATGGTCGTGCTGAACAGAGGGTTCGTCATTGATCTCATATCTGGTAAAACCGTCCTTAAAATCAACCTCACGAGCAAAGCCGTACCTGACGAGGAGTTTGAGTGTCCTGTAAACCGTAACGAAACCTATGCCTGCCCGGATTTTTTTTACTATTTCATAGAGTTCGTCTGCATTGAGATGCTTATTGCTTGCAACAAAGGCACGGATAATGGCATTCCTTTTTTCACTGTTTCTGAATCCTTTTTTATCAAGTTCTGAAATGATTTTATTCTGAAAAATCAACTTTCTATCCATAGTTTATCTTTTACCAGAAATACGGTGTATGTCAACTCTGTCGGTCCGCATCATGGAGGACTTCAGAACGCGGCCTGCCCTGTCCGCCGGTAATTGCTCAAAGAAAAACAATCATCGTAAACGATATTGACAGCATAGTTATTGTTTGCACTTAAATTGTTATAAACCTTAAAAGGAGGCTTTATGATTAAAAGGCATTACGGGTGGAGACCCGACGTACCGGATCAAAGGGATTTTTTGTACTCGAGGGTGGTCAGGATACCGAAAAAACTGCCGGAAATAGTTGATCTGAGGGTGCATTGTTCTGCTGTCGAGGATCAGGGTGAACTGGGAAGCTGCACTGCGAATGCACTTGCCGGAAATATCGAATTTCTTGAAAACATCCAGGCCCGGGAATTCGAGGATAAAAGCAGGCTTTTCATCTATTACAACGAACGATCCCTGGAAGGACATGTGGAGGAAGACAGCGGTGCCATGCTCAGGGACGGGATTAAGGTATGTGCAAAGTATGGAGCATGTGATGAACTGATATGGCCATATACCATAAAAAAATTCGCTCTTAAACCGGATAAAAAGTCATACGCGGACGGAAAGAAACACCTGATCGTATCGTATCACAGGATTCTGACCATAGACGAGATGCGTACTTGCCTTGCGGAAGGATTTCCTTTTGTGTTTGGTTTTGCGGTTTATGAGAGCTTCGAGACACAGCGGGTCGCAAGCACCGGTGTCGTCAACATGCCCGGAAAGTCGGAAAGGATGCTCGGCGGGCATGCTGTCATGGCCGTTGGCTATGTCGATAAAGTAAAGAGGTTCCTTGTGAGGAATTCATGGGGCGAAGGCTGGGGTGTGCGCGGATACTTCACACTGCCGTACAAATACATGCAGACACTCGCCGACGATTTCTGGACCATACGGAAGTAGATAAACCCGGAAAATGCTTAGGTAACGGAAAGCTAAAAGAACAAGCAATTGAGAAATCAGGGGCTTAAAAATCCAAGCCCCTGTAATTTGATAGTTTATTCGGAACTAATTCTTATTCTTGTCTACAAGCTTTTCTTTCTTGAGCCACGGCATCATCTCTCTCAACTTCTGTCCGGTCTTCTCCGCAAGGTGCTCTTCGCCCTTCCTGGTCAGCGCGTTGAATACAGGCCTGTTCGCCTTATTCTCGAGGATCCATTCCTTTGCAAAACTACCGTCCTGAATTTCCTTAAGAATCGACTTCATCTCGCACTTGACCTCGTCCGATATGACTCTCGGACCACGGGTCAGGTCTCCAAACTGCGCTGTGTTGCTGACAGAGTATCTCATGTTCGACATGCCTCCTTCATAGACAAGGTCAACGATGAGTTTCATCTCGTGGATACATTCGAAATATGCCATCTCGGGCGCATAGCCTGCGTTAACAAGTGTCTCGAAACCGCCGAGCATAAGGGCTGTAACACCTCCGCACAGGACAGCCTGCTCGCCGAACAAATCCGTTTCCGTTTCTTCTTTGAATGTCGTTTCTATAATGCCCGCCCTGCCTGCACCGATGCCTACTGCATAAGCAAGCCCGATTTCTTTTGTGTCACCCGAGGGATCCTGATGCACGGCTATCAACGAGGGCACTCCCCTGCCCTTGGTGTATTCACCTCTGACAAGATGCCCTGGACCTTTGGGAGCAACCATAAATACGTTGACATCCGGCGATGGAATGATCTGTCCGTAGTGTATATTAAAACCATGAGCAAACGCGAGATACGCCCCTTTTTTGAGGTTCGGCCCTATCTCGTTTTTATAAACGTCGGCCTGCAGTTCATCCGGCAGCAGGATCATGACGACATCGGCCTGTCTTACGGCATCCGCAACGCTGTAAACCTTAAATCCGGCAGCCTCGGCCTTGGCCCATGATTTACCTTCCTTCCTTCCGCCTATAATAACATTCATCTTGCTTTCCTTCAGGTTGTTGGAATGACCGAATCCCTGACTTCCGTAACCGATAATGGCTATAGTTTTACCCTTTAGCGGTTTCGTATCAATATCTTTTTCGTAATAAACTTTCATACTTCCTCCTTTTATATTTTCTTTTTTAATTGCATGTTTTTTATCATTCTGCACTTGATGCGGAATCCGGTTATTTCTCTTTCTCTTAATTCCTCTTTTCATGGGAATGACAGGGAAGACCGCTTATAGGAACAGAACAATCATATTTTTATTGTTTTAAGCCTTATTTGTTGTCTACAGTATTATGCTGGATTGACCGCTGCATTGCAACTTTTCCGGTCCTCACGATATCCTTTACCCCGAGCGGTTTCAAAAGATTGAGAACCGCACCAATCTTCTCTTCATCGCCCGTGAGTTCTATGACAAAAGTATCGGGACTCACATCAACGATCTTGCCCCGGAATATATCAACCAGCCTCAGCACCTCTGTCCTGTTTTCGCCGGATGCGGATACCTTTATCAGCACCATCTCCCTTTCTACGTGTCCGGTAACCGTCAGATCGACGACCTTGATAGTATTGATGAGCTTGTTCAATTGCTTTATAATCTGCTCAATGATTTTATCTTCACCGTTGGTTACTATCGTCATCTTGGATACGGCAGGATCCAGCGTCTCTGCCACGCTCAAACTTTCTATGTTATAACCTCTGCCGCTGAACAATCCTGCAACCCTTGCAAGTACACCGAACTTATTCTCGACGGTAAGCGATATCGTATGCCTCATTATTCACCCCTATGCTAATAACATCTTTTTCAGCGACGCACCGGACGGTACCATCGGGTAGACGTCCTCTTCCTCTTCAACGCGAAAATCGATCAGTACCGGAAGTTTACTCTTGAGCGCTTCCTTCAATACCGGCAGAACATCGTTTTTCTTTTCTACTGCATATCCTTTGGCACCATACGCATCGGCAAGTTTCACAAAATCGGGTTTATGAGACATATCGGTATGCGAGTATCTCTTGCCGTAAAAAAGGCTCTGCCACTGCCTGACCATTCCGAGATAGTTATTGTTGAGGATTGCCACGACCACGTTCACTTTGTACTGCACGGCCGTTGCAAGCTCCTGAATATTCATTTGAATGCTTCCATCTCCCGCAATGTCTATAACGGTTGCTTCCGGCATGGCGACCTTTGCGCCGATGGCTGCGGGAAATCCGTAGCCCATGGTCCCGAGTCCGCCGGATGTTACAAAGGTCCTTGGCTTGCTGAACTTATAAAACTGGGCTGTCCACATCTGGTTCTGACCGACCTCCGTTGTGATAATGGCATTGCCTTTCGTCAATTCGTAAATCCGTTCTATGACAAACTGAGGCTTGAGCTTGCCGGTCTCTTTGTAGGTCAGCGGATGAGATTCTTTCCACTGGTTTATAAGCGTCTTCCAGTCCTCACTCTCGCGGACAAAGCCTTTGAGCCTCTTATCCTGTTTTAAAAGCTTGTTCATCTCTGCCAGAATACTTTTTGCATTTCCGACAATCGGTATGTCCACCTCTACGTTTTTACTGATGGAGGTCGGGTCTATATCGATATGCACAATCTTCGCCTCTGGTGCAAATTCACTTATATCGCCGGTTACCCGGTCATCGAACCTTGCGCCGATTGCAACAAGCATATCGGTATGCGTAACAGCCATATTTGCCGCATAGGTTCCGTGCATGCCGAGCATGCCGAGAAACAACGGGTGCTCGCCCGGGAATCCGCCAAGCCCCATGAGCGTATTGGTTACCGGTGCCTTTAACAATTCCGCAAATGCAAAAAGCTCTTTTGAAGCACCGGAGCTTATAATACCTCCGCCGGAATAGATAACCGGTTTTTTCGAAGCGAGGATCATGTCTATTGAACGCTTGATCTGGTTTGTATGGCCTTCGTACGTCGGCTTATAACCCGGCAATTCAATATCATCGGGATAAGAGAACTCGGTTGAATCCATGGTGACATCCTTGGGGATATCCACGACGACAGGCCCCGGCCTGCCGGTCCTTGCTATATAGAACGCCTCTTTTATGGTTTTTGCTATGTCCTTGACATTTTTAATGAGAAAATTGTGTTTTGTGCATGACCTTGTGATTCCGACAATATCGGCCTCCTGGAATGCATCGTTGCCGACCAGATTTGTAGGCACCTGTCCCGTAAATACAACGATGGGAATGGAATCCATGTATGCCGTGGCCAGCCCTGTCACCGTGTTTGTAGCACCGGGACCGGATGTAACAAGGGCAACCCCAACCTTTCCCGTTACCCGTGCGTAACCGTCTGCCATGTGAGCTGCGCCCTGCTCATGTCTGACGAGAATGTGCTTTATATCGCTATGATAAAGCTCATCATATATGTACAGTACAACGCCGCCGGGATAACCGAAGATCGTATCCACACCCTCTTTTTTGAGACTCTCCACAAATATTTTTGCGCCATTCATCTTCATGTGTTCTCTATCCTTTCCTTCGATCTATTTTCAGCATCCCTTTAAAATAAGAAGGCCTTCGGGCGTTATGACTTTACTTTTGCAGCTCCGTCCCTGCCGTGCACAAGTGGTAACGCAAAAGCACCTGCGAATCACTTCAGTACAGCACCGGTGTTCGCCGATGTCACAAGCTTTGCGTACCGTGCAAGCCAGCCACTCTTGAATCTCGGTTCGGGCGGCTTGAATTCCAAACGCCTTTTCTTAATTTCATCATCATTGATATCAATATCAATAGATTTTTTCTTAAGGTCTATAATAATGGTGTCACCGTCCCTGACAAGACCGATGGGACCGCCTGCCGCTGCTTCAGGAGAAACATGGCCAATGGCAAGACCCCGCGTCCCGCCGGAAAACCTTCCATCCGTAATCAGGGCGACTTTGTCTCCCATACCCATACCCGATATCGCCGAAGTCGGCGACAGCATCTCACGCATGCCGGGACCGCCCCTGGGTCCTTCATTCCGCACAATAATGGCATCTCCGGCTTTTATCCGCTTGCCCATGATTGCCTTCATCGCATCCTGCTCGGAGTCGAAGACCTTTGCCGTACCTTTAAAATATTCGAGCCCGGCTTCTATGCCTGCGACCTTGATCACCGCACCGTCCGGTGCGAGACTGCCTTTCAACACCGCAATACCGCCGCTTTTACTGTAGGCTTTGTCGAGCGGCCTTATAACCTCTTTATCGTAGACCGTGCCACGCTTAGCAAGCTCCAGGATGGATGGCCCTGTAACAGTCGGGTTGTCCTTGAGCATGTCTTTAAGCCTGTTCAATACCGCCGGAATACCGCCCGCATATTCGATATCCTCCATCATATAATCGCCCGATGGCCGGATGCGGGTGATGTTGGGCGTTTCACTGCTGATCTTATCGAACAATTCCAGGGGGAGTTCTATACCTGCTTCATGCGCAATCGCAGTAATGTGCAGTACCGTATTCGTGGAACCGCCGAGCGACATGTCCACGCGTATTGCATTCTCAAATGCATTCTTCGTCATGATCTGCCGTGCCGTAACATTATTATTAACAAGCTCTACAATTCTTTTGCCGGTTTCAAAGGCAAGGTGCCTCTTCTTCGAGGATACTGCAAGGGCCGTACCGGCACCGTATAACGACATTCCCAGCACCTCGGTAAGACACGCCATGGTGTTTGCGGTAAATAATCCCTGGCAGGATCCTTCACCCGGACATGAACCGATCTCCATTGCCACAACATCATCTTCCGTAAGCTCGCCCCTGTTGTATTTACCGACTGCTTCGAATGCATCGTGAACAAGATCGAGCCTCTCGCCCTTATATCTTCCCCCGAGCATGGGGCCTGCCGTCAAAACTATTGCAGGTATATC
>JAKAHI010000083.1 GCA_021815065.1 bacterium
CAGCGGATAAAAAAGCAGACGGTCTGATCATGCTCGGAATGAGCTATATGGGAAAGGGATTGCCGGGCAAAGCCATTGAGATGTATAAACAGGCGCTGGATGAGAAGGGAGGTGTCAAGACGGAAAATATCGGTTTGCTCTATGAGTTTGCAATAGCTTTTGAGGCTTATGGGGACATGAAGAATGCGTACAATTATTTTGCAGAGGTAAAAAAGATAGATGAGAAATTCCGGGATGTGAAAGACAAACTCGAAAAGCTTGAAGAGTTTGTTCAGGATGGATCGAATGCCGGACAAGGCGGGGAGAAACAGCCGGAAGCAGAAAAGTTTACGCTGGACAGCTTGCTGAAAGAAGATGGAGAGGAAGTGCAGCCGCCAAAACCGGCCGAGAAACAGAAATCAAACGTTGCAGCACCAAAAGAACAGGCCGAAATCAATAAATTGAATGAGCAGAAACAGGTTAAAGAAGAACCGGAGACGGATCAAAACAAGGCAAAGCAAGCCAAGAAAAGGGTATCGTATATTTAGAAAGGAGCACAATGAATTATTTAGATTTTTATAAGTTGAACGAAGAGCCGTTTTCAAGTGCGCCGGACATAAAATTTTATTATAACAGTGCTCAGCATTCCAAGGCGCTTGTACGATTGATGTATGCGGTTGACTCGATGAAGGGCCTTGCCCTGCTTATCGGGGATATAGGTACCGGGAAAACCACGCTTGCACGGCGTATGCTCGATAGCCTGCCGGAAGAAGAGTATGAGTCAGCCCTGCTCGTTATTATCCATTCCGGGATAACCGCCGATTGGCTGCTCAAGAAAATAGCCATGCAGCTTGGTATCGCCGATCCTTCGGACAATAAAATTACGCTGTTGTCCCAATTATACGAGCGATTGAACGAACTGTATGAGCAGCACAAAAAAGCGGTTGTTTTAATAGATGAAGCCCAGATGTTGAAAACAAAGGAAATGATGGAGGAATTCAGAGGGCTGCTTAATCTTGAGGCCCCCGACAGAAAATTGATTACCTTTGTGTTCTTCGGCCTGCCCGATATAGAGGAAAACCTCTTGCTCGATAGTCCGCTTGCCCAGCGGGTAGCATTGAAATACAGGCTTGAATCTTTTAATTATGAGTCCACAGAGGCGTATGTAAAACACAGGTTGGGACTCGCCGGGAATAAAGAGGAAATATTTGCAACGGACGCCATAGAAAAAATCCATCATTATTCAAAGGGCATACCGAGGATGATCAATATTATTTCTTCCAATGCGCTCTTTGAAGGTTTTCTTGTGAAGGCAAAAGTTATCGATAGTAAAATTATCGACAGTGTTGTTTCGGATCTCGGTATAACAAGCGAACAAGCGGGAATAAAGAAAACTTTGGAATCGCCGGATACAACAGAAGATGAATTTATCATCGAACCGGTCCAGCAGGCGGTGATGCAAGAACCGGTGATGCAGGAAAGTGCCCGGCCGAAAGCGAAAATACCGGTACAGCCCCCTGTTGCTGCCAGGAAGGATCCGGATATACAAAAGCCCGCAGAGATGAAAGCAAAGCCGAAAAAGCAAGAAGACCTTGATGAAATAGATTCCATACTCGATAAGCTCGAAAAGGGCAATTAACGCAAAAACGCGATTCATTCCTTTGCAGGGTTAATTGGAATTATTACTTTCAGCGTTTTTAAATTGGTTGACATTTCCTTATTAAAAAGAATAAAGTTATATATAATAAAACATTTATGTTTTATTTCCTACGAGATAATAATCAATTCCAGAACACCTGAACAAGCTGATAGTGAGAGTACGTATCACGGTTTTTGATGTGGTTAATGCTTGATTCAACTCCTCAAAGTTTAATCAACATTAAGCAAGTTTAAGAAAGAAAGGGTTAAGGATGTTATTATGACCGTTTCTGGCATCAAAAAAATCTGTGTTGTGGGCGCTGGCATCATGGGACATGAAATTGCCCTGTGTGCGGCTTTAAACGGCTATAACGTGGTATGCACCGATGTTAATCCGGAAGCAATCAAAAAAGCGAAGAAGTTTATCGATTCCTACTTGCCGGACCGTGTTGCCAGGGGAAAACTGTCTGAGGAGAAATCCCGGCAAGCCCGGGCCAACCTTTCTTTTACCGCGCATCTTAAAGAAGCGGCAGGCGATGCCGATGTTGTCATTGAAGCTATCATAGAAAAGCTTGCGCTCAAACGCAAATTATTCTCCGAGTTAGATAAGATCTGTCCAAAGCACACGATTCTGGCAACAAATAGCTCCTTTATTGTCAGTTCTAAAATCGCCGGTGCTACAAACCGTCCGGATAAAGTATGTAACATGCACTTTTTTAACCCGGTCCTGGTTATGAAGCTTGTAGAGGTAATCCGCGGACCGCATGTTTCAGAGGAAACGTTGAATACGGCCATTGCGCTTACCAGGAGTCTGGACAAGACCCCTGTTTTATTAAAAAAAGAAATCTACGGCTTTCTGGTCAATCGGATTTTATCGGCTCTTATCCATGAAGCCCTGTTCCTCTACGATATGGACGTAGCCTCTTTTGAAGACATCGATACCGCCGTAACGCTCGGGTTGGGTCATACAATCGGGCCTTTTCAGCTTTTGGACCTTACCGGTATCGATCTGTCTTACACTATCGATATGGAGCGTTATCAGGAAACGGGAGATCCGGTCCATAAGCCTTCGCCAAGCATTGTTGAAAAATTTATTAAAAAGGAATGGGGACGCAAAACCGGTAAAGGTTTTTATGATTATCATGACAAATCATAAATACCCGCAACCAAGGTCCATGGAATCTGGATCTCTAAACGCCATACATACGCGGATATAAGCAAAAAGCTGTAACAAAAGCTTTTACGATAAAATAAAGGAGGTACGTTTATGTCAGAGGTAAAATTCGGCAATCCGGCAATCCCGGGTATAATGGCAATGGCGGTCCTAACGTTTCTGTTCAACATATCGAACGCAGGTATTATGGTGCCGGCGTCCATGTTTAGCGCTACGCCGTTTGCCCTTTTGTACGGTGGAATAGTGGCAATGGTTTCCGGGTTTTTATGTCTAAAAACAGGTGATTCTCTTCACGCCGTGGTATTAACAGGATGGGGCGGGTTTTTTATGGGCTTTGGTTTTATGACATATACCGTTTCCTGGGGAGTCATACCGAAACCATTGGTTGGAGAAGCGATGCTTGTTGCTTTAGTCGGATGGACCATCTTTGCATTGGTCTTACTTATGCTGTATATCAAAACAAAGAGCAAGATTGGAATAACGATCTACCTTCTCCTGGCCTTGTTCCTCATTTTACTTACCATTGGGGGTTTTACCCAGAATGCGGCAATTTCACACCTCGGCGGTTATGTGGGGATTATAACCTCTTTTGTAATTTGGTATGCTGTGTATGAATTGGTTTTGGCCGAGCTTAAGGCACATGCAGCGGCTGCGAAACAATAGTTTCACAGGCAATAGATAAGGCCGGGAATCCGAAAAAGCAGAAAAAATTAAAAGTCGAGTTTTAATTTTTCAGGAGGTCGAACATGTCGCAAAGAGTTTATCAGGCAGGTGAAAACTATAAGTATCCTTTGATCATCAAAAAGATTTTGAATACCCCGCTCGTGTATTCTCCGGACAAAGAAATAGTCTATCGTGACCGTGTCAGGCTCACCTATAAAACACTCTATGAGCGGATTAACAGGCTGGCGAGCGGATTGGAGAAGTTAGGTGTAAAACAGGGGAACACGGTATGTGTATTCGATTATGACAGCAACCGCTATTTAGAAGCATATTTTGCCGTACCCATGATGGGGGCTGTACTGCATACCATGAACTGGCGTTTATCGCCGGAGACCATCCTCTATACTATGAACCATGCAGAAGATGATATCGTGCTCGTGCATGCGGATTTCCTTCCCCTGCTGGAATCCGTCTGGTCCAAATTAACAACGGTCAAAAAAGTCATTCTTCTGAAAGACGACGACAAAACGCCGGCAACGAAAATACCCATTGCCCTTGAATACGAAGAGATGCTGAAAAACGCTCAGCCGGCTTATGATTTTCCGGACCTGGAAGAAAACACAAGGGCTACGATTTTCTATACGACCGGGACTACCGGGTTACCGAAGGGGGTCTATTTTTCTCACCGGCAGCTGGTACTCCATACAATCGGAGTATCGATAGCGAGCCTTTATGAATCGGGGATTGGGAGCCTACGCTCGAAAGACGTTTATATGCCGTTAACCCCCATGTTCCACGTTCATGCGTGGGGAGTTCCTTATGTTGCAACCCTATTGGGAACCAAGCAGGTGTACCCGGGACGCTATGAACCGGAGGCCATACTGAAGCTTATCCAGCGAGAAAAAGTGACCTTCAGCCATTGTGTCCCGGCGATACTGCTTATGGTCATCAGCCATCCCATGGCTAAATCGGTCGATCTTTCCCACTGGCAGCTCGATATCGGAGGGTCTGCTTTGCCGAGGGGATTGGCACAGGCTGCAATGAAGCTCGGGATCAGGGTTTGGGCTGCGTATGGTATGTCAGAGACCTGTCCTGCTGTTACCTTTGCACTTCTGAAGGAAACAATGGAGGGTTTGGATGCAGAAAAGAAGCTCGACTACCTTATTAAAACAGGCGTGCCTTTCCCTCTTGCCGAAGTGGAAATAGTCGATAATAACGACGATTTCCTTCCTCACGATGGAAAAACGAACGGAGAGCTTGTCATTCGTACGCCATGGCTTACCGAGGCGTACTATAAAGAGCCCGAGAGGACAAAAGAGCTCTGGAGAAAAGGCTGGTTACATTCAGGGGACGTTGCCAGCATAGACGAAGAAGGTTATGTACTCATTACGGATAGGATAAAGGACGTCATCAAAACCGGAGGTGAATGGATTTCTTCCCTGATGCTGGAGAACCTTATCAGCCAGCACGAAGCTGTCAGCGAAGCCGCGGTTATCGGAGTTTCAAATGAAAAGTGGGGCGAAAGGCCTCTGGCATTGGTTGTGTTGAAGCCGCAGTTTAAGAATAAAATAACCGGGGACGACATTAAGGCTTTTATGAACAAGTTCGTGGATCAGGGAAAGCTGAACAGTTACGCAATCCCGGACCGTGTCGAGATCGTGGAGACAATTGCGAAGACAAGCGTGGGCAAGATCAATAAAGTTGCTTTAAAAAAACAGTACGCAGGATGAAAAAAGACAAGCTAAAAACAATAGAGAGATAAATCCGCAATGGCACTGCGTACTATAGTTCTTGACACAACCGTATATTTTGGAATAGAAAGAATAAAAAAAGGAGGTAGTTTATGGACGTAAAAAAACGGATACTATCACTGACCATAGTTGCTACAACGTTGATCGGGCTGTTGTTTGTATCTTCACCCACCTTTGCTGCTCTTCTTGATGCTTCAAGCGTAAAATTAGGAGGCTATTACAGGGTACGGCAGATATACTACCATAATATTGAATTGAAAAATTCTGAGAATACCTCTTACTTCGATCAAAGGTTCCGCCTTGAACCCCAGCTCAATATCAATGAAGACATAACGATCAAAACACAGATCGATATGCTGGATGACGTGTTTTGGGGGGACAATGTGGACAGCGGCAATGCCATACAAACGGGTAATCCATCGAACAACTCCGCGTATTATCCCTATGGTGCAACGACACCGGACGGAACAGGGCTTCTGAATATTAATGTCAAACGGGTCTGGCTTGAGTATCATTCGCCGGTGGGAAATTTCCTGATAGGCCGTGCACCGTTTGGTTTCGGGCTTGGCGTGCAGTATAACGACGGAGACGGGTTTGCGAACGAGTGGGGCGATGCTTACTACGGCAATACAGCGGATCAAATACAGTTTGCTACCATGCCTATGGGCAAGGACGAGCCGCTCGTTACCGTGCTTGAATACGCCAAGAGGAAAGGCAATGACCCGAACAATCCTTATGATGACGAGGACTGGTACATGTTTATCCCGGGCTATCAAACGGAAAAGGTAACAGCATTTTTGGATTTACTGCACATAGAGCAGAACCTGTTTAAAAAGAACATCAACTATGCAGAGCTCTATGCGGATATAAAGCCTATTAAAGGCCTTAAACTACTCGTTGATTATTTCTATCTTAGCGGGTCTTTAATGCCGTTTACCGCATCAAGCGCTGCAGCACAGGCCATGCAGGCAGCTATAGGTACAAACAAGCTGAAGGTTGTAGATGCGCAGGGCGGCGTAGTCAGGGGCGAGTATAACATGAGTCCGCTGGATTACAGTCTGGAGATTGGTTTTTCTCCGGCAAACGGAACAGCAGCAAATCAGATCCAGTCTTACCCGTTCAGCAATGATTACAACTCAAGCCTTATACTGTTTAACAACACGGGACTTGCAGCGCCTAATTCAATGCCAAACC
>JAKAHI010000084.1 GCA_021815065.1 bacterium
CATAAACGGCACTGTCTTTGACCACAGGAGAGGTTACCGGGAATACGTACTGAGCAGAAAAGATAATGTTATCGTATTTATTATTCATGCAGTTCAACGCTACCATAGGAGGCATACAAGTTCAACGAGAACCAGGCCGCTGTCTGCACCGGTTCAAAGATTATTCCGGTTGTTTTTTACGATCGTCCCACATCGGCGTAAAGTGGTACCAATGTTCCGGGTATTGCCGTACGGTCTGCTCCAGCAACGATGCATACCGCTGTGCTGCATCCTGCATCGCTGCATCGCGCTGGTCTCTGGACTGCGCTCTCACATACACCGGCGGATGGGCAACGACCCTGTACTTCGCCCTTCCGGTCCGCATGACAAAAATTACGAAGATAGGAACACCGCTGACAAGGGCAAAGACATACGGTGCCTGCGGCAGGAAAACATCATGACCGAGGAACTTTACCTTGATAGATTTTTGATCCTTGCTCCATAACAGGTCGCCTGCAATGGCCACAAACCCGTTGTCCTTGAGGAAACGCAGGCCTTCCAGACCTTCGAACTGCGCACTCGAGCCTTTTGTCACGGCTACAATGGTGATCCCGTGGTCTGCAAGGTCTTTTTTTATCTGCGCTTCAATCTGTTCATACTGCCGCACTCCCATGTACAAAAGTATCCTGAAGTTAAGGGTCTGGAGCCCGCGCGCCGCTGCCTCCCAATTCCCGAAATGCGAGGTGAGCAGTATCCCATATTCACCTTTTTGTGCTGCTCCGGAAAGGTACTCCAATCCTTCGCCGGCCCACTCCAAGCCCCCTTGCTGCCCGAATCTCAACCGGTCGACAAAGACGGTAGAGAAATGATGGTACTGTCTCCACGCACACCGCAGATAGAATAGAATATTCTTTCCGGGATATAACGCACGGTAAAATTTCACACTGTTTGTGGTCCGCCCCGGAAAGAGAATGAAATATGCCGTCACGATCACCCACGCGGACGCAGACACGATCCAGAGTCCAAGAATGCGGGACAAAAAAGATATAAACCTGTAGAACAGTCCTTTCATAGTTGCTTCTGACCGCGGTCCCCGGCCTTACCAACGAACCAGACCTCTTCCCTGCCGGGTGCACTTGCTCCCGTAAATGTCACGGTAAATCCCGCAGCGGTGACGGCTTGCATAATATCGGCGCTTGACCGGAAGTAGCCTCTTTGCCCTTTGATCTTAAGTCTTGCCTGTTCAAGCCAGCGCTCCCATGGTACCTTTCTTGACGAAGGAACGGTTGCCCTGATCACAATAGAACCGCCGGGTTTGAGACAGGAAAAGGCCGCTGCGAGTGTTCTTGCAAGCTCCACATCGGAAAGATAATGCAGGATGTCCAGCATAAGAACGGTATTATATTCCCCCACGGGAAGTGGAAAATCCGGCACCTTACCCTGCATCACGGAACCGCGGGATCCCCACGCCCTCCGGGCCACTCTTACACGGTCAAGGCTTGGATCAATGCCGGAAAAGAACACCCCCGGATAAAGATGCAGCAGCCACGAACCCGGGACCCCGTACCCGCACCCGATATCCATGACTTTATCCTGCGGTCCGATAAAACCGGCAAGGCGCGGAAACATCGGGTCAAACATGACCTTAAACCGGGCAAACATTCTGACATAGGTTTCCATGTACCTGTATGATGCTGTTACCCCTGCTTTATGTTCCCGAGAGCCTGGCACGTTCACCGGTAAGTATTTTTTCTCTTTGGAAGTGTAAACCACCCTCAGGAGAGGCGGCAGCAGAGTAACGGTCCCAAGCAGTGCATAGCCCAGTCCGAGGACCATACTCAGTCCCGCACTTCTCAGCATCGCCTGGCCTGCAAATGCCAGGACGCCCAGGCCCAGTATGGTGGACCCTGCATTGAGGAATACCGCTGCCCGTATGGGACGCATGGCAGGATCGTGTTCGTCAAAATACCGCTGGTATGCCCCGATGAAATAGATGGAATAATCGCTTCCCATGCCAAACACGACAACCACGAGCAGCAGGCTTGGAATATCCAGAGGACGGTGGAGCAGATAATACGTTGCGAATGTGCACACCAGAGCGAATACAACCGGAAGCAATGCAAGAACTACCAGAATAAAATCCATAAAATAAAAAGCGAGGACAATGACAAGCCCGACACCGCACAGTATACCCATTCTGACGAACATACTGAAAAGCATGTCCGACAATCGCCGGGTGAACCAGCTGGCATCGAGCATCTTTCCGATGCGGGCTTGCGATAGCTCGTCATAGAACGACTGAGGATTATAGTCCGTCCCGGGACGGACCGCGCTCATCATCATCCATTGGTTATTTTTCCAGCTTTGCGTTACACCGAGTATTCCGTAGAGCTGCGGAGGAATAACCGTATCCACAGAGACCGGATTCTGCAGACTCTCAAAGAACGGCTCAAAAGCGTTCCGAGAAAATCCAATACGTGCAGATGCAGCGGAGATTTCCCGGTGAAGGGATTGTATCCTTTGCTTTGTCCAAAAACGCCTCCATGCGGATTCATTTTCCTGTGCCAGTGACTTTCCGGGAAACAGAGATGACAAAGAAAAACCCGAGCGCACGGCACCCGAGGCCTCGCTTCGCCTGATAAGGGTATCAAGCCGGTCTGCACGGTCTTGCAGTGCATACAGAGAGTTTCCCTGAATAAGGATGTAGGTGGTATCCGACATGATGTCTCCCCATGTTTTCCGTACCGTGTTTTCCGCAGCACGCGTCTGTGGACTCTCCGTATTCATTGCCTCGACATCGGCTTTAACCGAAGGTCTCGCAAGAAAGGCCATCGCCAGTCCAAAGATGCCGACAACGGCAAAGGCTGTCCATCCGCTTGAAAGTGCCAAACGTGTCGTTATCTTTTCCATGGGCATGATGCCCTCTTTGTGTGCAGGCGATACCCTGCGGAAAACCAAAGGGAACACCGTATGAACGAATGCGAACGAAAAGAGCGTGCCCAGAGCGGTAAACTGTCCGACCTCGGCAAGGATCGGGAACCCGCTGAAGCTCAGTGCCAGAAATGAACCCACCGTAGTCAACGATGCCCCGAGTCCGACCCAGAACGATTGACGGGATGCATACGTGCCCGAGGTTGCCTGCGTCTGATCGAGGAACAAAAGATATGCAATACCGTAATCGACATTGATAGAAACAATGGCCCCGCCGAAGCCGATGGCAAGAATTGACAGATTATGCCGGAGAAGCGACATAACAAACAGTGCCATCGCTGTTCCTGCAATGGCAGGGATGAGTGCCATGATACCTATGTACCATCGCGGGAAACTGATGAGGAGCAGGAGCGCAATCCCGATCGTGGAGAGGAGGAGTGCGCGCATGGTATCCCTTTTAGCAATCGTTTCGTTATCGAGAGCTGCACGGTAAGAGCCTATGGGTGTGATCGATATTTGTCCTGAAAGGCTGCCGAACTTTTGATGTACTCCTTCTATGAGTCTCTGCATGAGGGCATTGACCCGCACTGCGAAGGTGCTGTCCGTCGTGGATTTTTTTGGCCCGGCAATGATCAGAATGTGTCTCCTGTCTTTACTCATGATAAAATTATCATAAATGCTGGCATTATGGACCGGCAAAAGCGATGCCATACGTGCAAGCACCAGGTTCCGCAATCCCAGGGGATCGCTGGCAATCAACCCGGTCTGGCCAAACCCCTCAAGCCCCTGCAGGCTATCCATCGTCTGTTCCATCTGTGACCGTACCGCGGCAGTGCCCAGTAACGGCAGGACAGAGGTCTCCAGTTCTTTTTGAGAAAACAGGACAGGAAGGTTTGACACGATGCGGGACAGGAGGAGCGGCATGGCATCCGCCGAGTTTCCGAGACCGACTTCTTTGAACATTCCGCTTTCCTCAAGACCTTGCTGCACATACGTCGCAGCGCTCACAAGGAGCCCGTCATCCGAATGTTCTTTTGTCACACCGATATCGATGACGACCCGGTCAAATACAGGGTAGTGGGTCACAACGTACCGCGCATCGGCAATGACCGGATCTTTTTGAGGCATGCCTGCGGTGATATCGGTTTCTATCTTGAGATTGCGCTCGCCGGCTATATAGAACCCCGTGAATACCAGTATGACTGCTACAACAACCTTCCACCTGATGAGGGACGACCGTTCGTTCACTTTTGTATCAGCCTCCGTCTCCAGCGTAAAGGTACAAGGACCCTCAGCGTAATCAGCCGGGTAAACGTCGCTGCATTCCTCCAGAAATCGACAAAAGGACGAAAGTGGGATATGCGTTCCCCTTTCGGGGGATACGATACGTTGACCGGTACTTCGATGATCCGTACGCCGTTCCAATTTGCAAGCACCACGATTTCTACCTCGAATTGGAACCTGCGTGCCCGTGATTTGATAGAGAGTATTTCATGGATCGGATATATGCGGAATCCGCTCTGTGAGTCCGAGAGCAGCGGGCCGCCCGACAGCCTTACCCAGAAATTCGAGAATTTTCTTCCAAAGCGGCTTGTCCATTGTATCCTCGAATCATTGAGCATGTTTTCGCGCTTACCGATAACAAGCGCAGGACCGCCGGATTTTAAAGGGGCCATGAGTGCCACGGCATCAGACGGATCATGCTGGCCGTCCCCGTCTATGGTGATGGCAAAATCCGCCGTGCTCGCGGCTTCGGCAAAACCGGTCATGAGTGCCGCTCCTTTCCCGAGATTTTCTGAATGGCGCAGCACCGTGATCCCCGGAATGGATTTCAAGCGCACGGAAGTGGCATCCGTGGAACCGTCATCTATGACATAGACAGGCAATCCAAGTATCAGGGCTTTTTCAACAACAACCTTAATCCCGGACTCATGATTATAGACAGGAATGACGACTGCAAATTGAGGTTCGGCCTTGTTATGCACGGGACTTTGTTACAAACTCCTTTTTATCGTCCGTGCAGACCTTCTTGATAACCCGCCTGCCCGAGGCAACTGCGGTCGGTACGCCTCCGCCCGGCTCCACCCACTGCCCGGTAAGATAAAAGTTTTTCAGCCCTTCCAGCGTCTTGGGCACGGGATTTTTCAGACTCTCACCGGTCATAAGCCAGCCTTCGAATGCTCCGCGGTAGTTCCGGGTATACCTGAAAAAAGTGTACGGTGTCGCAACATCGATCATCTCGACTTTTGCCTTGATACCGGGATAAAACTCCTCGAGCTTGTCCAGTACCTTGTGCGCAACAACGTCCTTTTCTTTGTAATATGCCTCTTCATTTTTCCTCAGGTCCATCCAGTAATCATACTCCGTTTCCAGCTCAACCTGGATAACTGTCTTGTCACCGGGATTCATGACCTTGTCATAGCTGTAATCCCGCACAAGCAGATGGTCAACCGGGGTGGTGCCGATCTGAAAAGGATCTTTGAGAAAGAAAACATTCACCGGCGGATATCTTTTTATCTCTCCCTTCACTCCAAAACTAACCAGCATAAGCGGAGTAAACATCTTCCAACTCTCGAACATATGTTCGAACCGCTTGTTCACGTACTTTCCGTCAAGCATGTCATACAGGGTTGCATGGAGGTCTGCGGCCGATATCACGATATCTGCCTTGTGCTCTGAGCCGTCCGCAAGCCTGACCCCTTCGGCAGTGTCCTTGTTCACGAGTATTTTTCCGACGGTCGCGCTGTAGGCTATCCTGCCGCCGAGTTTTTTGAAGCGTTTTTCTATGGGCAGGGCAAACCTCAGGGATCCCCCCTCAACCATGCCGAGTTGATCGTGAAACAGGTATCCGAGCATCAGCAGGGAAAACAGGGTCGTCATGCCCGGCAGGAACAGGTTTACTATGATATCCCGGACCCATGGGTTCTTGAATTTTTTGACGTACTCTTTCAGCGACATATTGTACCGGAAGAAATACCGTAATAGCTTCCCCTGCTGCCACAGCCCCGAGATTTTTTCAATGATGTTTTTCTTTTGCGGCGCATTGCCTGTCGGTATTTGCAGATCGGACAGTACCATGCACGCATGCAGGAATTTTTCTATCGTACCCTTGTCTTCAGGTGCCATTGCAATCAACCGGTTTTTTACCGTTTCATAATCAGCGGTAAGCTCAAACGTATTCCCTGTTTTTGCATCAATGAAATTAATGTAAGATTTTACCGGCAGGAATCTTGCAGCATCGACGATACCGAGTTCTTTGTAGGTCTCATAAACGGACAGGCCAGGCTTTCTCCCGACAAGCCAGTGAATGCAGCCGTCGATCATGTAATTGCCTGTCTTCCATGATGTGCACACGCCGCCCGGGATCGCAGCATGCTCGAAGATCTGCACATCGTACCCGTTCATGAGTGCATAACAACCCGCGGAAAGTCCGGCAAGCCCGCCTCCAGATCGG
>JAKAHI010000085.1 GCA_021815065.1 bacterium
ACATGAAGTAATCCGTGTTCAAACCACCTGCTTTGAGATAAACATCTTTTCTCAAGATCAGGCACGCACCCATTACCCAATCCACCTCGGATTGTTTGGTATAATCGAAGTACCGGCCGGCAAGTATTTTTCCCCTTAAGCCGGAGGGAAGCAGCAATCCCAATCCGGTGTTTGATAAGAACGCATACACAATGCCCGGGAACCTGCCCACAGAAACCTGTGTGCTGGTATCGCTGTTCAATAGCTTACAACCGGCCAGTCCATAATCTTTGTTGCTCCTTACGAGAGATACGGCATGCTTAAGGCTATCGTCTATGAGCTCTGCATCGCTGTTGATGAGCAAGAACACGTCGCCCTTTGCAATGTCCATTGCCTGATTATTTGCACGCGCGAAACCGATGTTCTCTGTATTGGTGACAAGCTTGACAGTGGAGAATTCCCGGCTGACCATATCCGCACTGCCGTCCGATGATGCGTTATCGACGACGATGATCTCTTCTCCTTCAAAGAATTTCTTAAGAGAGTTTAAAAGGTTTCTCAGCAAATCCCTTGTATTGTAGTTAACAATAATAAACGAAATCATGGCCATCCTGTTTTACTATGATATCCATGATTGAATAGTAAGCATATTTCCCGTCTTACATCTATATAAATGCGCTTTCAAAGCTAACAATTTTATTAACGAATGAAAAAGTCATACACTCCTATTCTTTCATTCCAATAGTTTTGTCTCTCGGGAATTTGGGTCCTTTTACTACAAACCTTAACTTGTGCGATATAATTTTGTCAGAACCCACCCGGGAACTGAGGACCGCTATAGGGAAAATATTGCGGGCCACCTGAAACATTTTCTAATTTGCTTATTGTGTCGTTATACCAGTTTGCTGACCAGACATTGCCGGAAGCATCTATCGCCAATCCAAGGGTGCATTTCCCTATTGAGTAATGGGCAACAATACATCCTTCCGGGTTTAATTCAATTACAGAATTACTGTTAAAAGTGGTGACCCAGATATTTCCAGCCGCATCTATTGCGATGCTCGCGGGGTCGTTATCAACCGTATAAATCCCCTTTGTAAGTCCTGTATTTGTCAACTCGGTTATAGCATTTTCTCCTCTGTCAGCTACCCAGACGTTCCCGGAAGCATCTATTGCTATCCCGTAAGGGTTGCTGCCTACAGAGTAGGTGCCTCTCATAGTTCCTATTGGATCCAGCTCTGTTACGGAATTGCTACCATAATTGGCTGTCCATACATTTCCAGAGGCATCTATGGCTATACCGGCAGGCTTATTACCTACTCCGTAATTAGCTATGCGTGATCCTAAAGGGTTAAGCTCTGTAACAAAATTGGTACCATAATTGGCGACCCAAACATTACCCAAAGCATCTATAGCTATACCAACCGGATTGGTCCCTACATTATATATACCAATAGCAGTTCCTGCAGAATTTAACTCAGTTACAGAATTACCGCTATAATTGGCGACCCAAACATTACCCGATTTATCAATTGCCACGCCTACAGGGTTTTGCCCGACTTCATAGACACCTATGATACTACCTGTAGGACTTAATTTGGTTACAGAATTGCCGCCATTGTTGCTAACCCATAAATTGCCCGCTGCATCTATAGCTATACTATTGGTGCTATGACCGGCTTGGAAAACAGACATTGAAAATTTCTGTCCCTTTATAGCATTGGGACAACTGCTATTAACCATGGATGTTTTATACGGAAGATATTGGGGCCCTTTTGCTACACCGACTATTTCGGTAAAATTGTTATCATTGGGATGTGTTATAAATACGTTGCCGGATGTGTCAATTGCTATTCGGCCTGTCTCAAGACCCGACGGCATATTGTAAGCACCGATTAGATTACCGTCTTTATCCAATTCAACTACTTGTCTGCTACCCCTGTTTGATATCCATACATTACCCAGTGCATCAATTGCCAAGCCTGCCGGGTAATAACCTCTGTAGGTGTCATAATAAGATATAGCCGGGAAATCGCCTTGCCGGGTAATTATCTGTGATTGCTTCAATTGAACAATTTTCCTGCTGCGTGTGCTTCCCACCCATATGGTATCAGAAGGTCCGATTGCTATTATCAAAGGGGTAACTTTAACTTTATACAGTGCAGAAATAATTCCTGTTGGTTTTACTTCAACAACAGCTTTCTCCTGATAAAGTGATATCCAGAGATTACCGGATGAATCTATTGCGATATTTCCTGGACTCATTCCTACAATATAGCTCCCGAGTAATCTGCCATCAGGGCTTAATTCAACTATATTTCTATCACTCACTATCCATGCATTATTATGCGCGTCAATCGCTATATCTTTTAACAGTTCGCCTACATGATACGTGCCGACTGTTATACCTGCAGGGTTTAATTTAGTGACCGTGCCGTCATCGTGATTTGCTACCCACACATTCCCGGCTGTATCTATTGCTAAAGCCTGGGGATTTTTCCCGACCGAATATATACCTTTAATAGTACCATCAGAGTCTAGTATAAAAACTGAGTTGTTCGCATGATCTGTCATCCAAACATTGCCCAATTTATCAATTGCTATCCTATGGAATGCTATACCCAATGGGGCTTTTTCAGTCATATAAATATCCTGCGGTGTAGAGCATGCTTGTTTTGAGCGTGCACTTTCACCAGCGCTGTTTTCTTCTGTTACTTCGAAACAATAAACGGTTCTGTTGGTCAAACCTGTTATTGTATAGCTTGTAGTTGTTGTGAAACCGACTTTGGTATAAGTACCACCGGGAGTTTTTGTAATATAAATATTGTAGTGTGTGTAATAGCGCTCTTTCAGTAAAGAGTGAGAAGCTGGTTTAGTCTTTTTAGCGGTATGTTTTATGTTTTTATTTATATCTCTGTAATATTCTTCTTTGTAAATTTTTACATTAATGGGCATACCCCACACGAGGATCACCTTTTTATAACCCGGGGTTATTGTAAGATAAGCTGGCGGTACCGGCGGCCTGCCCTTTTTGGTATTTCCGGAAACGGAAGAGATAAAAAACAGGGGAGCTGGTGGAGCTGACATTCCTGCACTTGTGTATTTGTCGGCAGGTATAATAAGGCCAAAGATAAATAGTAAAGCTAAGGCTTTTATACATACAAAGGTGTAAGCTTTTCTCATATAACCTCCTTATTTTACAGACGTAATTAAGGCATGATTTTCGTATAGTTACATACATTTATAAGTAATATGCCATAATTTTGTCAAGAACACGTTTCAACACGAAAAATGCATTTAACACGGAGCGGGTCATATTAAAAAAAGCGGCAGCGTACTTTGCGAAGGAGTCGTAGCTAGGTGCGCGATGATAAAAGGATTGCGTCATGAAGCCAATTGGTGTCTATGATTTTCATCAGACCTCAGAATATACCTTTTTATCATCCTTGTTTATTGAAATCTATTATTTCAATTTGCAAGGATCGCTTTTAGGGGCAGGAGATACAACAAGAGAGAGGAAAATCCTCTTCTTTCTTTACTTTCCATGTTCATTCGTGGACCCGATCGAATATAATTTATTTGCGTGATTTTTTGGAGCTGCGGGCTTCTTTGGGAGTCAGTTTGGTTTTCAGCAGTCCTTGCAATTCGTCCATAAACTCGCTGATGTCTTTGAAGTCGCGGTACACCGATGCAAACCGTACATAGGCGACCTTATCAAGCTCTTTAAGCTCGGTCATGATTTCTTCACCGATGTCACTTGCCGGTATTTCCTTTTCTGCGGCATCCTCGTACTTTTTTGCTATACGGTCCACGACCTTTTCTATGGTGTCCATGCTGATCGGCCGTTTTTCGCATGCCTTCAAGAGCCCCTGTTTGATCTTTTGACGGTCAAACAGTTCCCGCCTGTTGTCCTTCTTGATGACCATGGGAATAATGTTCTCCACGCGTTCATAGGTCGTAAAACGTGTAGCGCATTTTGGGCATTCCCTGCGCCTTCGTATGGCAAGTCCGTCTTTTGACATGCGCGAGTCTATGACGGATGTATCAATGTATCCGCATCCAGGACATTTCATATTTTTAAATCATTGTGCTGTATATCGGAAAATTGCTGCACAGTTTGATAACCTTCTGTCTTATCTCTGCGAGGGTTGTTTCGTTGTTCATGTTTTTCAGCGCGTCGTCGATATACCCGGCTATCAGAGCCATCTCCTGCTCCTTCATGCCCCTGGTTGTTACTGCCGGTGTTCCTATCCGCAGTCCGCTGGTCACTGCAGGAGGCTTTTCATCGAACGGGATTGCATTTTTGTTAACGGTTATACCTGCTTTCTCAAGGGTTTTTTCCGCATCCTTGCCGGTCAGGCCCTTAGAGGAGACGTCAACAAGGAATAGATGGGTATCGGTACCTCCCGATACAATATCGAATCCCCGCTGCTTCATTTCATCGCACAGCCTTGCGGCATTTGCGATGATTTGCTTCTGGTACTGCTTGAAGCCGTCCGACAGCGCCTCTTTGAAAGCGACGGCTTTGGCAGATATGACGTGCATCAGCGGGCCTCCCTGCATACCCGGAAACACCTGGGATTTGATCTGTTTCTCGTACTGTGCCTTGCTCATGACCACACCGCCTCTGGGTCCCCGCAGCGTCTTGTGCGTGGTGGTTGTGACAAAATCAGACCATGGAACAGGGCTTGGATGCAGACCCGCTGCGATCAGACCTGCAATATGTGCCATATCGACCATGAGGTATGCCCCGCAGGACTTTGCAATCTCTGAAAACCGTTTAAAATCGATGGTCCTCGGATATGCCGAGGCACCTGCGATGATCATCTTCGGTTTATGTTCCCGTGCGAGCTTTTCAAGTTCTTCATAATCGATGGTTTTTGTATCCTTGCGAACGCCGTAAGGTATTACTTTGTAGAATTTACCGGAAAAGTTGACCGGGCTCCCATGGGTAAGATGTCCGCCGTGGGCGAGGTTCATACCCATAATGGTATCTCCATAATTCAGGAAAGCGAAGTAAACCGCCATATTTGCCTGAGCTCCGGAATGCGGCTGAACATTCACATAATCCGCACCAAATAATGCTTTTGCCCTGTCCATTGCAAGCTGTTCCACGGTATCCATGTTTTCACAGCCGCCATAGTATCTCTTGCCCGGATATCCTTCCGCATACTTGTTCGTCATCACACTGCCCATTGCTTCGAGTACAGCCATACTGACGATGTTCTCTGAAGCGATCAATTCGAGCGTGTTCTGCTGCCTCTTTACTTCGGCAGCGATTGCATGATAAACCTCGCTGTCCGTTTGTTTTAAATTATTCATGAAAACATTCTCCTTCCCGGTGTTTTCTAAGGCAAAGATTTTTTCTATCCTTTGTCCGTGTCTCCCGCCTTCGAACGGTGTGTTCATCCATATATCTACATACCGCAGCGCAGCACCGCTATCCATGGTTCTGCCGCCGAGCGCGATGACATTGGCATTGTTGTGCCTGGCTGCCATCTCCGCGGTATACTCGCTGTAAACGAGCGCTGCAATAATACCCTTTTTTTTATTTGCCGAAATGGACATGCCTATGCCTGTACCGCATACCAGTATCCCTTTTTCCGCCCCTTTGCTTGTTATGATATCGGCCACCTTTTCAGCATAGTCCGGATAATCAACAGACGTCTCTGAATACGTTCCGAGGTCGATGGCTTCGATTTTTTTATTCTGTAAAAATTGAATAATTTCTTTTTTTAAATTAAGTCCGGCATGATCGGAAGCAATAGCTATTCTCATTGTGTTACCTTTCTGAATATAAGCACTGCATTCGTCCCCCCAAAACCAAAGGAATTGGACATCCCGGTCGTTATGCTCCTCTGAACCGGAACATTCGGGACATAGTCGAGGTCGCATTCGGGGTCCGGGGTTTCATAGTTGATGGTTGGCGGCAGCACCCCGTGGTGCAGTGCGAGCACCGTAAAAATGGCCTCGATCGCACCTGCCGCGCCGAGCAGATGTCCGGTCGCTCCCTTGGTAGAACTTATCGCGAGTTTGTCAGCATGCTCCGCAAAGACGGTCTTTATCGCAAGTGTCTCCACCTGGTCGTTATATTTCGTCGAGGTACCGTGAGCATTGATATAGTCTACCGCATCGGGTTTGATACCGGCATCCTCGATGGCCAGTTTCATGCACTGGACCGCGCCCTTACCTTCCGGAGAAGGGGCTGTTATGTGATAGGCGTCTCCGTTGGCGCCATAGCCGGCAACCTCCGCATATATTTTTGCTCCCCTGGCCATGGCATGTTCGTAAGATTCCAGTATGAGTATGCCGGCGCCTTCTCCCATAACAAATCCGTCCCTGTTGAGATCGAACGGCCTCGATGCGTGCC
>JAKAHI010000086.1 GCA_021815065.1 bacterium
GGATGCGTATCCCTCTCGGCGTTATCCTGATGATATACGAATCGAGACCGAATGTTACGGCAGATGCTTCTGCTCTGTGTATCAAATCGGGCAATGCCGTGATCCTCAAGGGCGGTTCCGAGGCTATCAATTCGAACAGGGCGATTGCCGGAGTGCTGTCTGATGCCTTGAAAAAGGCGGACCTCCCGTCCGAAGCCGTACAGTTCATCGATACGCCTGATAAAGAAGTGCTGTATGAATTTTTGAAACAGGATGAGCTTATCGATCTTGTCATACCGAGGGGCGGAGAGTCACTCATACGGGCAGTTGCAGAGCATTCGCGCATCCCGGTGTTGAAACACTACAAAGGTATTTGTCATGTTTTCGTCGATGCGGATGCGGATACAGACATGGCAAAGGCCGTCTGCTTCAATGCAAAGGTCCAAAGGCCGGGTGTTTGCAATGCCATGGAGACCATGCTCGTCCACAAGGATATCGCAGGGCAGTTCTTGCCGGAGATGATAGACCTTTATAAAAAAGCAGGGGTCGAGATCCGGGGGTGCGAGAGAACGAGGGGTATTGTCCATGATATAAAGCCGGCAACAGAACAGGATTGGTTTACGGAGTATCTTGACCTTATCCTTTCGGTAAGGGTTGTGGATTCACTGGATCAGGCCATCGAGCATATCAACCATTACGGGTCGCATCATACGGATTCTATCGTAACGAGCAATGTCGGGAACTCCATGAGGTTTTTCCGGGAGGTGGATTCATCGACCGTACTGGTCAATGCTTCCACGAGGTTCAGCGACGGGTTCCAGCTCGGGCTTGGAGCCGAGATCGGCATATCGACTTCGAAGCTGCACGCATTCGGCCCCATGGGGCTTGAGGAGCTGACCGCGCAGAAGTTCGTCATCATGGGCAGTGGTCAGGTAAGGGAATAGGTATTGAATGCGGGAAAAAAGTATAAGATTATGAGCGGACTCGGCATCCTCGGGGGCAGCTTCAACCCCATACACTTAGGCCATCTGCGGGGGGCTGAAGAAATACGGCAGAGGTTCTCCCTCGACAATGTCCTGTTTATTCCGACCTTCGTGCCGCCGCACAAGACTGCGGAGTCTGTGCTGGAATACCGCCATAGAAAAAAAATGACCGCTCTGGCGATCCAAAGCAATCCCGGCTTTATACTCGAAGATATCGAAGAACGCCTTCCGGCGCCATCTTACACGTTCCGGACCCTCCAGGCTCTTGTGCAGAAATACGGCAGCGATACCGGGTTGAGCTTTATCCTCGGCGATGATGATTTTGCTCATATAAATACGTGGAATTCGCCATCGCTTATCTTTCCCTTGTGTAATATGATCGTCGTAACGAGACACATCACCTCTGAAAATCTGGAGCAGCTTGTGCCGGTTGACCTCAGGAATGAATTCTGGTATAAAGAAAAAGAAGGAATTTTGATGCATAAAAACGGAAAAAAGGTTTACCTGTCTTCTTTGCCGGTGCTTGATATTTCATCAAGCGGGATAAGGGCACTTGTCCGGCAGCACAGGTCGATCCGTTATCTTACGCCGGATCCGGTAATAGAATATATAGAAAAGGAGCGGCTGTACTATTAGTATTCCCACGCAGGAACTTATAAAAAAAATCAAGACGCTGTTGTCCGACAAACTGGCGGAAGATGTCGTTGTTATAGATATGAGGAAGCATGTAAGCATCGTTGATTATTTTATAATCTGTTCCGTTAAATCCGATAGGCAGTCCCGTGCCGCTGCAGGGTATGTCATGGATGAACTCGGCAAGACCGGGATCAAACCTCAGGGCGTGGAAGGAGAGAAGACCGGTGCCTGGATAGTTGTGGATTATGACGATATCGTCGTGCATATCTTTCTTGATACCATGAGATCGTACTATGACATAGACGGGTTGTGGTCGGATGCCCAGAGGGCTGTAATAGAATAATAATGTTCATCTCGATAGTATCCGTCGGATCGCCGAAAGATGAGCATGTACAGAAGCTGACCGACCGCTATCTTGAAAGGATAAGAAAGTATTCTGCAATATCTTTAAAGACGATCCGGCAGGAACCGCTTACATCAAACTCAGAGATCAGTGCTTTGAGAAAGGAAGCAAAAAAACTGGCAGAACTTATGGAAGGCTGCTATAATATTGTTCTTGATAAAGACGGCAACACGATGAGTTCGGAGTTATTTGCAAACTTTTTAAATAAGCGTATACTAAGCGGCATAAAGATTATGAATATAATAATTGGCGGACCCATAGGTATTGATAGTTCTGTGAAACAGAGGGCGGATACTGTGCTGTCGTTATCGCCCATGACCTTTCCCCATGAGCTGACCATGGTCATAATCGCAGAACAGGTTTACAGGGCTTTTTCAATAATGCACGGGCTGCCGTATCATAAATAGGTGAAGAAAATGTATCAGGCAATGGTATTTTTACTGATTGTTATACTTTTTTTGTTCGGGTATCTTTCGCTGTTCAATGGAAAAGAGATAGAACTCTTTCTGTCAAGGACCACATCCATTCATACGACCGCATCTGCCGTTGTTATAGCTTCTTTCATACTCGGTATGCTTTTGATGGCTCTTGTCAGCCTTGTCCGGGAGGCAAGCAGGATTTACAGGGACTGGCAGATAAAAAACCAGACGAACAAGGAGAGCCTGAGCGTATCACTGGTGGAGAAAGGTAATTTTGAACTCATGAAAGGAGACGCAGAAAAGGCCAAGTCTTATTTCATAGATGCCATTGCGAAAAATCCTTTCAATATAAAAGCACACATCAAACTGTCGGAATCTTATCTCATGCTCAAGGATAATCCGGGCGCATTGAAAATATTGTTAAAAATTAAATATCAGGATCCCGAAAACATACCGCTCCTTCTCCTCCTGTACAGGGTGTACGCTCTTACGAAAGAACTGAACAGTATGATAGATGTAGGGAAAAAACTGGTGAGCATAGAGGAAGAAAATATCCATTTTCTCTCTCTCCTGAGAGATGCATATATAGCGGCAGAAAAGGCGGAAGAGGCTTACAGGACGCATAAGATTATCATGAAGCTTGCGAAAGGGACGCAGGATTATAAAGAGCAGCGGCTGAGGCTGGGAGAACTGAAATATAAATACGCCGTTGCAATCCTTCAGAGCGGTGACGCAGACCTTGCACTGAAAAAACTCGGTGATGTAAAGAAACTCAATCCGGAATTTGTACCCGCATATATAACAAGCGGGGAAACACTGCTGAAAAACAAAGGTGATATGGAAAAGGCCATCGAGGAATGGGAGGCAGGGTATGCAATGACGCACAATGCTGTTTTCCTGATCAGGATGGAGGATATTTATCTTGAACATGACAATCCTTTCGAGCTTATCCGGTTCTACCGGAGATTGCTGTCCGACGGCCCGGACGACCTGCTGACGAGGATTATGTTTGCGAAGCTTCTGCTCCGGCTCGAAATGGTCGATGATGCTTCCGAGCAGCTCTCCTATCTTGATAATAAATGGATACGCATACCGTCGACAGAGATACTCAATGCGGAACTATTGGCGAAAAGAGGAGATTATTCCTCGGCATATAAAAAATTGAAATCCACCCAGGCGGGCGGTATACAATTAAAATTTCCGTACGTGTGTCCTCATTGCGGGCATGAAGCATTTGTATGGACGGCAGAATGTCAGGCGTGTAAGAGCGCCGGCAGCCTGACACTGAAAACAAGCAAAGAACTGGAATCTTTCAAACCTGTACCATCCAAGCTCCGCAATCTGCCCGTATAATTCGATCAGGGCATAGTATGCCGGTCCTTTACTGCTCAAAGTGCGGCAGGCCTGTTCATCAAACCATCCATTTAAAAGATCATTGTATTGTCGATTACTATATCGAGGTTACCGGCGATACGGAACCGGTTACGATAGCAAGTAAAGAACAGGATAAACCCGACTCGAGTTATCTGAAACTTGTCGTGCCGAAGACGATAGTCGTGTGTGCGGATTGCATGAAAGGTCCTGCAAAATAGTTTTGACAAACCATGCAAAAAAGAGATATAAATATACAAATTTCTTTAAAGGAGGAAAAATGAAAAAATTAAGCGTAAGCGTGATTGCATCATTGATAATTCTCGGTTTAACAGTTTCTGCAAAAGCGGGTTATGTAAGCAGACAAAATGATCCGGGACAAAGGTATCAGATGAGACAGGATACCGGTACGTCTGAGTGGACACCAAGGTTTGGTGTAGGATTTAACAAGCAAATGCTTTATTATCCGGATCTGCCGGTAAACGTTAATTATCCGGCCGGTACAGGTACTTCAGTATCATTAAAAACAGCGGCTCCTGCTGACCTTTCTTTCAGGATGTATATCGGTCCTATCGGCGGAGAGTTTGACCTCGGAGGGAATCAATACGCAGTTGCTGGTGTTGGGGATATCAATGTGTTCAATTTGAACCTCAAAGCGTTTTATACCATTATCAGCAAAACGTATGTAAAATTCAATGGTGGAATGGCACTTATGTACAGCGATATGGATGCCAAGGGCATGGGTGCACTGATAGGAACAGGGGTGAATTTCTTTGCAGGACCTGAGTTCTTTCTACCCCAGTTACCCGAACTCGGATTCAATATTGAGCTTGGACTCGGTTATACATCATATTCGGCTTCCGGTGACCACTTTGCAGCTGACAACCTCGGCTTCAATACTTCTGACTTCCTGCAGGCCGGCATACACTATTACTTCAATTAAAATATAAAACCGTTCTTAAAGGCGAGGCACTGCCTCGCCTTTTTTTTCAACTCACCTTCTCTGCTGTCTTTTCCCCGTTGAGAACAGACTGTCTCCGAAACAAAGGATTTGCCGATTTTTCGCAATCTGTAAGTAATCTGTAAGTAGTTCCGTGATATAGGATAGATTACCATGATACATGCAGTTTCCAAAAAAATGCATTCTCCAGGGACATGATAGATATGGAACAAGATGTTTATCCTATAGATATTCTTGAATATCTTGAACAGGGGGTGGCACTTGTGGATAGCTCTTTTAAAGTTGTTTTGGCAAACCGCAGGTTCGGACACCTATTCCATAAATGCTGCGGTAAAGATCGATCTGACGTATTGTCGAGGTACATCAAGGGGATGGGTATGAAAAAAAGGGTTGTTGTGAAAATTCAGCCCAACCCTGATTCTCAATTTTATCTTATGATAAAGGCAGTAACAATCGGTAAAAATAAATTCTATCTTTTGACCCTGAATAAGAGAAGGTTGAGAAACATGGATTTATTCAAAATCGTGCGGTCTGAATACAAAATATCGTTGGATGAATTCAAGATCATTACGTATCTAAGCAAGGGATTTAACAACGGCGAAATAGCCCGGCTTGCCAACCTTAAAACCTGTAACGTTAAATACCATCTTTCTCATCTGTATGGTACATTTTATGTGTCTAATAGAACGGAGTTGTTGAATAAGGTCAAAGACCTTGAGAACGGAATATTCTAAACTTCTGAAAATCAGCCAAAAACCATGAAATTTAATAGCCCTTATATCTCAATACGTTGCAAAAAACAGACTAGCCAGTTGGCTAGTGGACATTTGAAAAGGATGGAGGGATAATGGGACAGAATAAAATATTATTTATGAATAAAAAGATGATAAAGGTTTTATGGATTTTTCTCATCTTTGCGCTGACATCGAATACGAAAGGTTTTGCCTCGGCAATAGAGCGTTCCCTGTCCATTGCCCCGATCCCCGTTGTTTTGTCTGATTACTTTTCATCTTCGAATTCCCCTCTAACAAGAGGGGCAAGGGGTGTGTTAAGGCTTGTCGTTCCTGTCCCGCTTTCAGCGGAATCAACTCCAGCAGGAATCCAGTCTTTCGGTGTTCCCGTACAAACAAGGACAAAGAAAATCAAATCTTTTCACCCCGCAAAAAAACTATCTAGTTCCGGTTCAGCCATTGCAGACACCGGCTCATCCTCTTTGACCTTCAACTGCATCAGCGTTATCTCACTCAAAACATCTCAAGTAACTTCAAACAACCTTTCCGACATCTTCATTCCACCGAAAATTACCACTTGATTTCCCCTCTAAAAAGATGGGGCAGGGGTGTGTCATTGCGATCCCGCCAGAGGCGGGAGAAGCAATCCCACCATCGTGAACACGTTTCAGCGTCTCAAAATATAAAAAGAAAGGAGGATAAAATGGATAACAAACAAAAAGGGATTTTCAAATTTATAATCATTAGTATAGTAGCTATTTTTATAGTAGCAGGTTGTGCAGGTAAGAACGGCACCAACGGTACAAACGG
>JAKAHI010000087.1 GCA_021815065.1 bacterium
TTCCCGCCGGAAGAATTTTACGACTCGGCTATAGGAACAACGCCGGAAACCCGGAAACTCGGGATGCTCAGAACCATGGCCGATGCGGCACGGACGGACAAAAGGATAGTAAAGGTCGAACGGCCGTCTTACGAAGAGAGCATCAACTCTCTCTTCATCTTCAACTCCTGCGGTGTGTCGAAAGAATCCAGGACAACACGGTTCGGTATCAGCATCTCGGTGCTGGCCCGTGAAAGCAGCGAATCCCAGATGAGCTGGGATTTTCAGGGAACAAACGCATTCTCCCGTCTGGAACCGGACCGCGTCGCGCAAAGTTGCGCGCAGCAGGCGCTTCGGACCCTGGGAGGCATTCAGCTTGTGACGGGGTTTTATGATACCCTGCTGACACAGCTGGTAGCTTCGCAGTTTTTGAGCGTACTCGCCGGCTCATTTAAAGCGGACGCAGTTTACAAGAGGACATCGATGCTCGCGGACAAGCTGCATCAGCAGGTTTTCCCCGGGCATCTGAGCGTGTACGATGATCCCGGATTAAGCGACGGCTCCGGCTCCGTGCCCTTTGATGCGGAAGGGACCCCCGCCTTTAAAAAGGCGCTCGTAGACAAGGGTGTGATATCTTCGTTCCTCTACGACCGGCACTATGCAACACTTATGAAAGCTGAAACAACGGGTAACGCCGTACGGCATTCGCTGACGCAGCCGCCTTCAATCGGCATTACGAATTTTGTATTGGAATCGCAGCAATCGACCGCACAGGATTTACGGCAGGCGTTGTCCGACGGGCCTGTTATAACAGAGCTTATGGGACTGCATACCGTCAACCCGGTCACCGGCGAGTTCTCTCTCGGGGCACGGGGGTATATGATAAAATCAGGCAAGTTTTCGTCTCCCTGTAAAGGCATAACCGTATCCGGGAACCTTTTCGATCTTTTCAATAATATTCACCTTGCCGGCCGGGATCAGATTCTGTATGGCAATATGCTTACCCCGTCGCTTATCATCAAAGCCCTGAAAATATCGGGGACAGCCGTATGAAACTTGCTTCTTTCGGAAAAACACATGTGGGTATGAAACGGTCTCACAACGAGGATGCATTTTACCGCAACGATGAAATCGGTTTGTATATAGTCGCAGACGGCATGGGCGGCCACAAGGCCGGAGAAATAGCAAGTAACATGGCTGTCGACAGCATAAAAAACTATATACTGAATCAGAAAAAGGCTGCGGAACAATCCATTGTCGATGCCATCTACGTCGCCAACAACCTTATTTTCAAATCCGCAGCTGCAAATGCGCACTACAACGGTATGGGAACCACGATCGTCTCCATGGCATTCAATAGCACCGGCGCTATGCTTTGTCATGTCGGCGATTCCAGGGCATATATACTTGCCCGGGGAAAACTGGAAAGGCTCACGGAAGACCATACCTATGTAAATGAACAGTTTAAAACGGGATTGATCACCGAAGAACAGATGGAAACACATTCGATGCGCAATGTCCTGACAAGGTCTCTGGGCTTTTCCGAACAGATCAAGATTGCATCCCAGAAACTGAACATCCATGCAGGAGACAGGTACCTGCTGTGCTCGGACGGGCTGAGTCACATGGTTGCCGACCATGTGATTGCGGAGCTCGGGAGTATACCGGATGCCGTCCATGCGGTTTCTACGTTGATCGAGGTCGCCAATACAAACGGCGGCGACGACAATATTACCGTGATCATTATCGATGTGACGGAGTAAAGCGCCCGTGAAGGTGATACATCCGCCTGCACACAAAACAAAGATTGTTTGCACGATCGGCCCGTCATCTGACTCACCCGGGATTTTAAAAAGGCTTATCAAGGCGGGAATGAACGTTGCAAGGCTCAATTTGTCGCACGGTTCCGTCGCAGAGCACATAAAAACCCTCACCCTTATCAGGGCCGAGGCTGCGCGCCAGAACAAAACCGTCAGCATTATGGTCGACCTCCCGGGGCCGAAGATGCGGATCGGCATCATTAAGAATGCACCGCTGGTTTTAAAAAAGAACGATAGGGTGTCCCTGGTTACCGGGCCGTCATCCGGCGATGCAACAAACATACCCGTCGAGTATAAGGAGCTGGCTTCGCTTGTTTCCCGGAACAGCGTCATTTATTTGAATGACGGATTCATACAATTGAAGGTCCTGAGCGTACAACCCCGTAAGATTGCTTGCCGTGTTATGACAGGGGGAAGCTTATTGTCCCATAAAGGGTTGAATATCCCCCGCGTAAGATCGAATGCCTCCGCCATCACAGCCCGTGATTTGATCATCGCCGGAAAATTCCTGGAATACGGGGCCGATATCTTCAGCGTTTCTTTTGTCGAGGACGAAAACGATATAAAAAAGATCAAACAATTCGTCCGGGGCAAAGGAAAGGACCCGGTGATCATAGCAAAGATCGAACGGGGTGAGGCGGTACGTCACATTGACCGCATACTGGATGCTGCTGACGGAATCATGGTGGCACGCGGAGACCTTGGTGTCGAGATACCCATCGAACAGGTGCCGGTTGTACAGAAGATGCTGATACAAAAGGCCAATCGGAAGAACAAGATCGTTATTACGGCAACCCAGATGCTGCTTTCCATGACGGAACATGTCAGGCCTACGCGGGCAGAGGTGACGGACGTTGCAAACGCCATACTCGACGGTACGGATGCGGTCATGCTCTCCGAAGAAACGGCGATGGGAGGGTACCCTGTCGAATCCGTTGAGATGATGGCGAAGATCGCCGTCATCACGGAGGCGAAAAGGTACGAGTTCTCCTGTTCACCCGGTACGCCGTTTCACGGCAGACCCGAAGAAAAGAAGAACGAAGACATCAATGATGTCGTAGCGCATAATGTCAAGCATACCATAGATGCCATGGACATAAAATTTGTCATAACGAATTCCGGAACAGGGAGGGCGTCCTACAGTATATCAAGGTTGAAGCCCGGCTGCTGGATACTGGCCGTTGCTTTCAACAAGAAGATGCTTCACCTCCTGAACCTGTCCTACGGCATATATCCGCTGTTCAGAACACAAACAGACCGGGATGCATACGGAGACATACTCCGAAAGCTTTCCATGGACAAACGGATAAAACGCGGGGATAGAATACTGGTCATTGAGGAATCGGTTGCAAAAAAAAGGGCTTATTCCAGCGATATGGACATCATCACCGTATAGATGCTGCAAACTTTTCTATGGCCGAATTCACCTCGTCCGGCTTCTCCATCATCACCATGTGTCCGGCATCGCCGATGATTACAAGCTGTGATGCTTCGATCTTCTGGTTCAGGAACTGGGCATATTTCAAAGGGGTCATCATGTCCCTGTCACCGGCTATGATCATTGTCTTTGTTTTTATGGCCGCGAGCGTATCCATGATATCGAACCGGTTGCACGCGGTAAAGTCGTTGTGTGCGGCCTGAGCAGCACAATGTGCAAGTATTTCCCGGAACAAAGACCGGGTTTTCACGTCCGTCGACGGTGACATGGAAAAAGATGATGCAAGTTCAACGTATTGGCCGTAGTCCGTTTGAATGGCGGAAAACACCTGCGGCATGACGCGAAGCCGTGCGCCTGTAGCAACAAGCACCAGCCCTGCAAGCAGTTCGGGGCGCAGGAGGGCGATCCGCTGTGCTATCGCACCGCCCATGGAATGTCCGACAAGGACACATTTTCCGAGGCCGAGTTTATCCGCAAGCTTTACGACGACGTCCGCGTAGGCATCGATGGTATCCGGGCTTTTGCCCGATGAATCCCCGTGTCCCGGCAGGTCCGGTGCAACCACCTTTGCACGGTCCCTGAAGTACAGCCATTGTGCCTGCCATACCTCGCGGGTAGACCCGGCACCGTGGAGGAAAACGAGCGGCACCTGCTGTGCTGAATCAGATACAAGGCATGCAATCTCCTGCCCGTCTACTATGATCTTTTCCGCAGCCATTCGTTTGCTTATCTTCCCGAAACGTTGAATCTGAAGTGGACAATGTCGCCTTCCTGCATAACATATTCCTTGCCCTCTATACGGAGGAATCCCTGTTCGCGTGCCGCAGCCTCCGATCCTGCCGTTACGTAGTGCTCGTACGATATGACCTCCGCCTTGATAAAACCCTTTTCGAAATCGGAATGTATCCTGCCGGCAGCCTGGGGCGCCTTTGCACCCTTCACAATGGTCCACGCATGCGCTTCTTTGGGACCCGAGGTGAAAAACGTCATAAGGTTGAGCAGCCGGTAGCCCTTCTCGATCATTTCATCAAGCCCGGACCGTTTGATTCCGAGCTCCTTCAGGTATTCTATGCGCTCGGCGGCATCGAGCTCCGCGAGCTCTGCCTCCAGTTTCCCGCATATAACGACAACCCCTGCGCCTTCCTCGAGTGCCTCAGCCTGTACTTCTTTTACATACGCCTGCTCCTGTGTGCCGGAAGCTGCGGCATCGCCGGACGGATTGAGTTCCGTTACATTTGCTATGTACATGGCAGGTTTCGATGTCAGAAGATTCAGCTCCCGTAAAAGTGCCTGCTCTTCGGGATTTGTCTGCAGGGTGATGGCCTTCTTTCCGCCGGACAAATGCGCCGAAAGTCTTTTGAAAAAATCAGCCTCTTCGATGAGCTTCTTATTCCCGCTCTTTGCAGTCTTTGCAGCACGTTCAAGCCTCTTGTCAACGGTGTCCAGATCTGCAAGGAGCAGTTCCATATTGATAATGCCGATGTCCCGCGCAGGGCCGACATCGCCTTCCACGTGTATGATGTCCTTGTTCACGAAACACCGGACGACGTAAGCTATGGCGTCGACCTCGCGTATGTGGCTTAAGAATTTATTCCCGAGCCCCTCTCCCTTCGATGCACCCTTGACCAGTCCGGCAATATCCACGAACTTGAGTGTCGTATATATCTTTTTTTCGGATTTATCTATGCCTGCAAGAACGTCTATGCGCTGGTCCGGGACATCCACAATCCCGATGTTCGGCTCTATCGTCGTAAAGGGAAAGTTCTCGGCAGACACCTTGGAAGATGTCAGTGCATTGAATATGGTTGACTTGCCCACGTTCGGCAATCCTACGATGCCGCAGCTGAATCCCATTTATACCGCCTTCGCCTTGTTCACGAGTTCCATTGCTTTCTGCCGTTCGCCGTTGATGAACATCATCAGACCGTCAGCGATCGTATCGAAAAGCCCTTCCAGATCCTGCATCTCCTGCGCACCGAACTTCGACAACACGTAATCGATGGTGTCGTCCGCACGATCGGGCTTTCCTATGCCAATCCGTATCCTGTAAAAATCCCTGGACCCCAGTTTTTCGATGATAGACTCTATGCCCTTGTGCCCGGCACTGCTCCTGGAATAATTGAATTTTACCCTGCCCACGGGCAGGTCCATTTCGTCGTGGACAACCACGATGTCCTGCGGCGTCAGATGATGTTTTTTCATCGCAGCATGGACCGCGATGCCGCTCAGGTTCATGTAGGTAAGCGGCATGAGGAGAAGGACTGCCTGTTCCTGCCAGTATCCGGTCAAAGAATCGAATTGTTTTTTCCTGATCTCGCACCCGATCTTCCGGGCAAAGGCGGATAAAAACAAATAACCCGCATTATGCCTCGTGGAAAGGTATTTCTTCTCCGGATTTCCCAGACCCGCAACAATAAGTGCGGGTTTGTGTGTTTTCTGTAATCCGAACAACGGCGTTTATTTTGATTCTTTCTTTGCTTCTTTCTTTGCTTCTTTTTTCGGTTCTGCCTTTGCAGCGGGTGCAGCCTGTTTCCCGTCTTTTGCTTCCTCTGCCGGTTCTTCGCCCTCTTTTGCTTCCTTGCCTTTCTTGATGACCTCGGGCTCAGCCGCAGTCGCCTCGGCAGTGGCAACCGGTTGGACTACCTCTTCCTTGGCAGGTACCATGACGTGGACAACGGGTGCCTCGGGATTATCGGTGAACTGTACACCGCTGATGGGCTTGATGTCTTTGACATGCAGGGTATGACCTATGTTTAACTCCGTTACGTCAATCTCTATATGTTTCGGTATGGCTGCCGGCAGGCATTTTATACTCAGTTCCCGTGCAACAACCTGCAGTATACCGCCGAGCTCGATGCCCTTTGCCTTGCCGGTTATCAGGACAGGCGCCTTTGTCTTGATTTGCTGGTTCTCGAACACCTCGTAGAGGTCGACATGCAAAAACTCGTCCGTCGTTACGTGCCGTTGCAGCTCCTTGATCAATGCCATCTTCTGGCTTGATTCTCCATCGTTCTTTATGCGCAGCTTTATAAGCTCATTCG
>JAKAHI010000088.1 GCA_021815065.1 bacterium
CTCGGAGGAAGGACGTACAAAGTTTACCGGGGCATGGGTTCGATAGAGGCCATGAAGGCAGGATCCAAGGACCGGTATGCGCAGGAGTATCTCGAGGATGAAACGAAATTCGTACCCGAGGGTATCGAGGGCAGGGTGCCGTACAAAGGGTCCCTGTCATCCGTCATATACCAATTGCTGGGCGGGTTGAAGGCAGGCATGGGATATGTCGGCGCCAGAGACATAACCGAATTAAAGCAAAAGGCGAAGTTTGTAAAGATTACCTCTGCAGGGCTGCGGGAAAGCCACGTGCACGATGTTTCCATATCGAAGGAAGCACCCAATTACAGATTGGAGTTTTGAGTCAGAACAGCTATGTTTGAATCTATCGTAATTCTGGACTTCGGGTCTCAGTACACGCAGCTTATATCGAGAAGGATACGGGAACTTGGTGTCTATTCCCAGATCATACCGTTTTCTACCCCGGCTGAAAAAATAAAGGAACTCAACGCAAAAGGGATAATACTGTCGGGGAGTCCTTACAGTGTGTATCAGAAAGGCGCACCGAAACCGGACAAGGGAATATTCCAGCTCGGCATACCGGTCCTCGGCATATGTTACGGCATGCAGTATATTACCAATGCCATGGGCGGTGTTGTCCAACGGTCGAAACAGAGGGAGTACGGAAGGGCCGAGGTTGAAATATCCTGTCAATCCCCTCTGTTCAAAGGTATGTGCGAGGGTGCCCGGCATACGGTGTGGATGAGTCATTCCGACCGCATTGAAAAAATACCCGCGGACTTCGAAATTACGGCGTCATCGGCAAATTCGCCGGTTGCCGCTTTCCAGCACGCGACAGAACCGGTCTTCGGCCTGCAATTCCATCCCGAGGTCTCGCATACGGTGGACGGCATGCACATACTCGGCAATTTCATTGATTCCTGCGGCATAACCCAAAAATGGAACCTCGGCGAGTTCATAGACAGCGCGGTCCGCGACATCAGGGAAACGGTCGGTGGAGACCGGGTCATCGGCGCGATCAGCGGCGGTGTGGATTCCACCGTTGCTTCGGTGATGACCCAGCGTGCCGTTGGTGATCGCCTGAAGCTCTTGTTCATCAACAACGGCCTGCTGCGGGAGCATGAATCGGAAGAGGTCATGGCTGCGTTCAAAGCCATGAAACTGGACGTGCGCTATATAGACGCATCGAGGATTTTCTTACAAAGGCTCAGCGGTGTAACGGACCCCGAGAAGAAGCGCAAGATCATCGGGAAAACGTTCATCGACGTATTCGAAAAGCACGCATCGGGCAAGGCCTTTAAGTGGCTGCTGCAGGGGACACTGTATCCCGATGTTATCGAGAGCACCTCGCATGTCGGTCCTTCCCAGACCATCAAGAGTCATCACAATGTCGGCGGGCTGCCGTCGAGAATGCGGCTCAAGGTCCTTGAGCCCTTGCGCCTGCTCTTCAAAGACGAAGTGAGAAGCATAGGAGGGATACTCGGCATTCCGGAAAAAATACTGTCCAGACAGCCTTTCCCGGGACCAGGCCTGAGCATAAGGATACTGGGTGAAATAAATAAACAGCACATCGATATTCTGACGAAGGCGGACGCGATCGTGAGAAGAGAGATAGAGAAATCGCCGGTCGCCGCAACCCTGTGGCAGTACTTTGCGGTACTCCTGCCGGTAAAGACCGTCGGTATCATGGGCGATGAAAGGACCTACGAATACGTCATAGCCATCCGGGCGGTGCACAGCACCGATGCTATGACCGCAGACTGGGCAAGGCTGCCGTATGAGCTCATGGACAGCCTTTCCTCGAGGATCATCAGCGAGGTTGTCGGTGTCAACCGGGTGGTGTATGACATCAGCTCAAAGCCCCCGAGCACGATAGAATGGGAGTGATATGACGGGCTCTTACAATTTCGCACATCTCCATCTCCACACCCAGTACAGTCTTCTTGACGGGGCTGTCCACATCAAGAAGCTTGCAGAAAGGCTGAAGTCGTACGGTATGACATCCGTTGCAATGACGGACCACGGGAACTTGTTCGGCGCTGTGGACTTTTATACGAAGATGCGGGAAAAGGGGATAAAACCCATTATCGGGGTAGAGACCTACATCACCAATGACAGCATCAGGGAAAAGAAACCGAACTCGGACTTATATCACCTCGTCCTGCTCGCAAAAGACCTCACAGGATACAAAAACCTGCTCAAACTGACCAGCATAGCCCATACGGACGGGTTTTACGGCAAGCCCCGCATAGACAAGGAACTGCTTGCACAGTACCATGAAGGTCTGATCGCTTTGTCTGCCTGCCTGCACGGCGAAATATCCTCAAAGCTTTTGTCCGGCAATGCCGCGGATGCGGTCAAAGCAGCGGAGCAGTACCACGAACTCTTTAAAGACGACTTCTTTCTCGAGGTCCAGTCGAACGGCATACAGGAGCAATATACGGTCAACAACCTTATGTACGATATGTCGAGGAATTTTCATATACCTCTTGTCGCAACAAACGATGTCCATTATCTCGACAAATCGGATGCCAGGGCGCACGATGTGCTCCTGTGTATTCAAACGAAGAAAAAACTGGCGGACACGGACAGAATGAGGTTCTCGACCCAGGAGCTTTACCTCAAGACACAGGAGGAGATGGCAAAGGCGTTCTCGTCCCATCCCGAGGCACTCGAGTCCACGTGGGAGATCGCGGGCAGGTGTAATCTCGACATCGAGCTGGGCACATTCCATTTCCCGGACATAACGATCGAGGGCAGTAAGGACTACGACACCATACTGGCGTCGTTTGCGGCTGCCGGGCTGAACGGGCTGATAGAGAAGGACCCCGCCATCAAGGCACGGGAGCAGGAATACCGGGACAGACTGGAGCTGGAACTTGAGACGATAAAACAGACAAGGTTCTCGAGCTATTTCCTGATCGTCAAAGATATCATCAATTACGCGGTGACGAACGATATACCCCGGGGACCCGGCAGGGGCTCGGCCGCCGGAAGCCTCGTTGCCTACGCCATCGGCATCGTCGGTATAGACCCGATAAAGTACGGTCTGTACTTCGAGAGGTTCCTCAACAAGAACCGTATCAGTATGCCGGATATCGATATGGACTTTTGCGCCGATAAAATAGACCGCGTCATAGAGTACCTGAAAGAGAAGTACGGCTCGCAGAAGGTCGCGCGGATAACATCGTTCCATCCCCTCCAATCGAGGGTCGTGGTAAAGGACGTCGGCAGGGTCCTGGACATCCCGTACAGCACGGTTGACGGCATAACGAAGCTGATCCCCCAGAAACTGCCGCTCGAGGACGCGATAAAACTGCTGCCGCAGCTCGGGGAGATGAGCAGGAACGACCCGAAGATAAAAGATATGCTCGACACTGCCCTGAAGCTCGAAGGCCTCCTGCGGGACAAGTCGCTCCACGCGAGCGGTATCGTCATTTCCGACAAACCGCTGGACGACTACCTGCCCCTGTACCGGGACAAATCCGGCAACATCGTCACCGGGTACGAGTGGAAGTACGTCGAGAAGATCGGGTTGATAAAATTCGATCTGCTGGCCCTTGCGACGCTCACGGTCATAGACCATACCAGATCGCTGGTGAAGCGCTACCGGAACGAGGACATCGATCTGACAACCATAGACCTCGAAGACCCGAAGCTCTACGAGGCCATGCAGCGGGGCGACAGCGCGGGCATTTTCCAGTTTGAGAGCTCGGGTATGCAGAACACCCTGAAAAAGATCAAGCCCTCGAGGTTCGAAGACATCATTGCTACCAATGCGATATACAGGCCCGGCCCAATGTCATGGATAGACGATTTCGTCAGAAACAAGGAAAAGGGTGTTGCAACGCACAAGTTTTCTGCGCTCAACGACATACTGAAAGAGACCTACGGCGTCATCCTGTATCAGGAGCAGGTCATGAAGATAGCCAGCGAGATCGCGGGCTTTACGCTCCTTGAGGCAGACTACGTGAGGAAGGTCATTGCCAAGAAGGAGGAGGAAAACCTCCCGGTTCTGCAAAAAAAGTTCGTCGGCGGTGCGGTCAATAAGGGCATGAAAAAGGCCGATGCAGAGGAGCTTTTCTCGCAGCTGCGCAGCTTTGCGGAGTACGCGTTCAACAAGTCCCACAGCACCGCGTACGCCCTGGCCGCGATGTGGACGTCCTACCTCAAGACGTACTATACCATAGAGTTTATGACCGCCACGCTTTCGAATGTGGCCACAAAGCAGAGCCAGAAGGCGGTCAAGTTGCCCCATTACATTAACTACTGCAAAGGGATCGGCATAAGCATCCTCGGACCCGATATCAATAAATCGTACGGGGATTTCTCGATAGAGAACGGCTGCATCCGTTTCGGGTTTCTCGCCGTAAAAAACATAGGCGGGTCCGCGATAGATGCCATTATCAGCGCGAGAAGCGACCGCGCGTTCGAATCCCTGTGGGACTTTCTTGTGAGGGTCGACCAGGCAAAGGTCAACCGGAAGGTCGTGGAAAGTCTTATCAAAGCGGGTGCCTTTGATTTCAGCGGGCGTACGAGGGCCGGTATGTTCAACAGCCTGGACAAGGCATACGCACAGGCCGCAAAGATAAGCAGTTCTGCGAACCAGAACCAGCTGTTCAAAATGGATTCCCTGCCCTCAGCCGACAGCGGGGACACCACGGAGGAATGGGGTGACCTGGACAAGCTTGCCTATGAAAAAGAGCTCCTCGACGTATACGTTTCCGGTACACCGCTCCGCAACTACGAAAAGGAGATGAAGCTGCTCACCACTGCTGAAATCGGACAGCTTTTGGAAAAGGACGGCGAGTCCGTTACCGTTGCCGGCATGCTGACCGCGGTGAAGGAGAACAAAACCAAGAAGGGCGAGAAGATGGCCTTCGCGGTCCTTTCGGACGACGACAACAGTATCGAGGTCGTCATATTCCCGGGCATTTACGGCAGGGTCATCGATGTTATCAAAAGTAACAGGCCGGTCTTTGTCAAGGGCAGCGTGAAGGTGGAAGAGCAGGAAAACGACAACGAGAGCGAAGAAGGCAGCATCGTAAAGATTATCGCGGAAGACATCCTTTCCATGGATCAGGCGGTCTCCAACCTGATAGACGAGATCCATATAGAGGCCAACTTCGGTACCATGTCCGGGGACAATATGAACATGATCAGGGATTGCATTGCCCGGAACAAGGGCGGGACGCGCGTGTTCCTTGATTATTTGAAAGAGGGCAAAAAAGAATACATCATAGAACTTCCCGATTATCTCAAGATCAAGCCCGATGGAAGGTTTTTTGCAGAGATTAAAAATATAATCCCGGACGTAAAGATATATTCGCATAAGCAATAATGGAGGGTTTATGACCAAATTAGGAGAGTTTCAAAAGAACAACAGGATTAGCGAAAGCAATAAAATGCCGGCAGAAAACAATCCGCACAGAAATCAGGCCATCAACATTCAGGACCAGCTCCTCAACCAGCTCAGGCGGGACAAGACTCCGGTATCCATCGAGCTGCTGTCCGGGAATGTTGTGCAGGGCGTCATATCGGGGTTCGACAGCTATTCCATTATTCTTGAGAACGGTGAGCGCCAGCTCATCTACAAACACGGGATCATCCTGCTCAAGTGGAGCGTTGTTTGACCAGCAGGCAGGACAGAGTACTCGCAGTGCATGTTCTTATGGAGCGTGAGCCTGCCGGCCATTCCGCACGGCGTATGGCCGAACTCGCCTCGCTCATTCAGGCAGACGGCGGCACGGTCGTTGAAACGCTGACCCTGAAGGTCAGGACACCGAACAGCTCCACGCTGCTCGGGAGCGGCCAGATAAGCAGACTCGGGGAAGCTGCGGAGAAGTGCAATGCGGACGTCGTTGTCGTGAACAGGGAATTGAATCCCCAGCAGCAGCGCAACATAGAAACCGTGATCGATCAGCGGCTGATCATTGACAGGACAAGACTGATCATCGATATATTTGCACGGCATGCCAGCTCCAGGGAAGGAAAACTGGAGGTGGAAGACGCATTGCTCAGGTACATGCTGCCGAGATTGACCGGAAAGGGCATCGTGATGTCCCAGACCGGAGGCGGCGTTGGAACAAGGGGACCGGGGGAAACCAAGCTCGAGATGGACAAACGGAGGATCAAGGAGAGACTGGGGAGGAACAAACAACTCATCGAAACCATGAAGAAACAAAGACTGGTGCAGCACGGCAGGAGGAACAGGACAGGGATCCCGCTCGTTTCACTGGTCGGTTACACGAGTGCAGGGAAATCCACCCTGCTG
>JAKAHI010000089.1 GCA_021815065.1 bacterium
TGATCACCGCCGTGTTCTTCATAACCGGAATGATCTATACGTATCTGAAAACACCGGTCTATCAGTCGTCTTCCACCATTTACATAGAAGAGCCTTTGTCAAGAAACAACCTCCTGAGCGATATTATCGTCATGCAATGGTGGAACCGGACGTCCTCGGAGAAATTGATAGCACAGAGCAGATCCGTCGCAGCGCTTGCGGCAGAAAAAATAGGACTCGACTATCACATCGAATCCGAACCGACGACATCCAGTGTTCATATCTATAAGGTCAGGCCGTTCGACAGGGATAAGATCGAACGCTTTACCCTGAAATTTACCGGCAGCAGGTCCTACGATGTTTATGTCGGCGACAGGGACATAGGAGCCGGAGTCGTCGGGGTATCGTTTACCTCTTCGGTACTGTCTTTTTACCTGAGGAATGCAAACAATATATCCAGCGGTGACTCGGTAACGGTTCAAAGGGGAAGTTTCGAGGATGCCGTCAACAGCATAAGGGACAATACGCATATTGAAGAAATGGGCGAGATGACGAACATCCTCAGGGTAAGCTGTAAAAACAGGGACCCCTATCTTGCAAGTCTCATAACGAACGAGCTTATAAAGGCATATATCGAGCTCAGCGTGCAGAGAATGAGCCAGGAAGCTTCACAGGCGCTGGATTTCATATCAGCGCAGCTCAAGATCACCAACAACAACCTTGACCATTCGGAACAAGTAATGGACGAGTTCAAAAGAAAACACGGCGTCTTATCTTTCTCGGTAGAGACCGAGGCAGCCATACAAAGGATCTCGGACCTCGAGAGGACCAAGCTCGATATAGCCCTGAAGATAAAGGATGCGAACTCATTGAAAGACATGCTCTTAAAGCCCGGTGCGAACTTACAAGACTATCTTATCAGCGGTTCGGACCCCGTGCTTGGATCGATGGTACAGGACCTTGCAAAGCTCGAGATACAGAAGAAGTCGATGCTTGAAGAATATACGGAAAAATATCCTGGTGTCATTGATTTAAACACCCAGATAGCCGCGTCGAAAGAAAAGATCAGAGAAATAATAGGCAGCACGATAAACCAGTTAAATATCCAGAAGAAAAACGTCACGCTGACCGAGGATGCATATCACAAGAGCCTTTCCAATCTTCCCAAGACCATGAGGGACTATGCCCACCTTGAGAGGGATTTGGTCGTCAATGAGGAATTGTACGACTTCCTGCTGAAAAAGCATGAAGAGGCAAGGATCTCGAAAGCAGCAACCGTCGCGAACATCCGGATAATAGACGAGGCCATTCCCTCGAAAGAGCCCATAGAGCCCAAGAAAGCGAAAAATGCGCTGGTCAGTTTCCTTCTCGGATTTATCCTGTCCCTTGTCTTTGCTTTCTACACAGAGTATACCGACACCTCGCTGAAAACGGTGGAAGACGCCCGCAGAAGGCTTACCCTGCCCATATTCGGCATAATACCGCAGCTCCCGCACAACGAAGCGAATGGGAAGGAAAAGAGGGAACTTATTACTGTTGAAGACCTCAAGTCCACGGTAACGGAAGCATACCGGTCACTCAGAACGAACATACAGTTTGCGGATCTGGAAAACAAAAACAAATGCTTTTTGATAACATCGTCGGGCCCCGGCGAAGGTAAATCGACGACAGCCGCAAATATCGCTATAACACTCGCCTACGCGGAGATGCCGACTGTACTGATAGACGCGGATTTCAGAAAGCCTGTCATACACAGCCTTTTTAACATCGGGCAGGAACCCGGCATCACCAACTACCTTGTATCCGACATACCCATAACCGACGTAATAAAACACACCAGTACGAAGAACCTCGATGTTATACCGGTCGGAATCATCCCGCCGAACCCTTCGGAACTGCTGAACAAATCGAAGGTCGATGCTATGATAAAAGAGCTCAAGAAGCATTACAACTATATTATCTTCGATACGGCGCCTATTTTACCGGTCACAGACCCCGCTATACTCGGATCAAAGGTTGACGGGGCGTTCATAGTGGTCGAACTCGGCAAAACAACGATCGAGGCGGTTTCAAGGTCACAATCGCTGCTTACCAATACCAAAACGAACGTATACGGCGTAATCCTGAATAAGATAAGCATGACGGTCGGGAGATACGGACATTATTATTATTACTACCACTATGACAAGTATTATCATGAGAATAAAAAGAAATCGAATTTAGAAAAGATTAAAGAATCTCTGCTGAAATTTTACAGGTTCTTGATTGGTTAACCAAAAATGTATAAACATACTACTGCGCAGGGGTAATGCTTGATTCGCACCTGCTGCGACATCTGACAGGTGGCTATGAATAAAGGGTATGTAGACATACACGCACATCTTCTCTATGAAACAGACGATGGATCCGGGAGTATCGAAGAGACCGTCAAAATACTCCAGGCACTCATCGACGCCGGCTTTTCGACATCGTATGCTACGCCGCACAATATACCCGGCAATGATACATCTCTCCTGCTGACAAAGAGTAAAGACAAGATACAAAAAATTTCTGAAATTCTTGAAAAAAAAGGCATGGACTACACCTTAAACACAGGGGCTGAAAACTATTTTGACGCATCCCTGAACATACAAGACCCGGATTATTTTATTCCGCTCGGGGACTCGGATATCTTTCTTGTTGAAATCCCGTTTATCGGAGAGAGCTCCCATCAGATCGATGCTCTGCATAAAACCGGGCGGCGGTGTATCATTGCCCATGTCGAAAGGTACCTGGATATAGTCCAGAACCCGGACAAGGTAACCATCCTGAAACAGGCCGGGTTTATGGTGCAGACCAATGTCGGCAGTCTCATCGGGGTTTATGGCTTCGAAATTATGAAAACCGCAAATTATCTTTTGAAAAAAGACCTCATCGACGTACTCGCAACGGACATACACGATATTCACCATGCAGACATAATTTTAAAAAAGGGCCTCAAAAGGCTTGAAACCCTCGTTCGTCCGGCAAAAATCCTGCAGTTGCTGAAAGAGAACCACGCTGCGCTCATTCATGCCGGTTATGAAAAACCGGAAGACAAGTCTTATAGTAATAAACGCTGATATGAACGTTCTATGGCAAAACCCTATAAACAAGATACAGAAGAACGGCTTGATGGCGAAATCATAACCCAATGCAGAAACGGAGACAAACACGCCTACAGGCTGCTGATCGACCGGTATAAAGACACCATCTATTCCACTGCATTGAGATTTACCCGCGATCCCTCCACAGCAGAAGAAGTAACCCAGGAAACCTTTGTAAAGGCATGGAAATATCTCGACAGATTCGAAGGCCGTTCAAAATTTTCTACATGGCTTATCTCTATAGCTGTGAACAAGGCAAAAGACATGATCAAGGACAAGCACCGGGCCGTAAACACCGGGGATCTGGATACCGGTAACGAAACGTCGTTTTTCCAGTCTCATACAATAGAAGGACCCGAAGAAACCCTTATGAACGATGAACTTGGTTTACAGCTGCAAAGGCTCATAGATGCTTTACCGGCCCTTTACAAAGAGGCCTTTGTGTTACGGCATGTAGAATTATTGTCTTATGAAGAAATAAGCGGTATAAGCAAGATCAGCATTGAGGCAGTAAAGATGAGGGTTTTCAGGGCAAGGGAAATTCTGAAAAAACAATTTTATGAAGAAGGCCATGATGGATAAACGCATACACCTTTTTATAGATAACGAGCTGAGCCCTTCCGACAAACAGGCATTTGAAAAAGAGCTGTCGGAAAATAAACAGTTGCGCGAAGACTACGAAAAAATGTCCGGTCTTTTGAAGCTTGCCGGAACACGCAACGGGCAAGCACGGGCACCGCAGAACATCACGGACAGGATCATGGGAACCATAGAACAGCCGCAGGAGCATCCTTATTCCCTGCTCCGGTTTCTACGGATAGCCGCTGCAATAGCAATCGTGATAGCAACCGGTGCCGGGGTTTTTACGTATGTGCACAGGGAGAACAACCTGGTAAACATAACATTCCGTGTCTCTGTTCCGAACGCCAAAACCGTGTACGTGCTGGGTAGTTTCAATCAATGGGGCGATGTCCCGGAGCAATTGAGAAACACCGGCAACGGCCTTTTTACGCTAACCCTGAAACTGAAACCCGGCATATATCAATATGTCTATAAGGTCGATAACAATGAAATACTTTCCGACCCGCATGCCCGGCTCTATACTCAGGACGGATTCGGACAGCGCAATGCAATACTCATCGTAAAGAATACAAAGCTATCCTGAGTTTAACCCTGCTCTGCCTGTAAGTATCCGATGCCCCGTAAAATAGTCTTGAGACGATCCGTACAGGTACTCGACATGAGGTAGATTTCACACGTTTTGCAGTCCATCGAATCCTTCCTGCATGTTACGCGTTTGAATGTCCAGCACGGCTTGCTGCTGTCCAGATAAACAGGACAGTGCTCCCGGTCTTTTTTACTGCATTGCTTTATCTCCCAGCATGGCAGCAATGCAAACAACCTGCGGATTCCTTCAAGGTTGAGGCCCACATCCTTGATCATGTGCCGCATACACTGTACGCGTTCGATATCGGCATCGGAATAGTATCGCCTGCCGGACTTTGTTTTGTACGGTATCAATACCCCGTGATGCTCGTACATGCGCAGTGTCGGCGATGATAGGTGTAATTTCCTGGATGCCTGGCCTATGGAATACAGCTTTTCTACAACCGAATTGGCGTCATGTTTGTTCTTTGCTTTTTTCATATAATAACCCGTTTTTTTACTTATCTTCAACAACAGCTCTCACCTTTGCCTGCAAATTAATGGTATATGCCCTTTCCGGCTGACCGCTGCCGGATTTTGCGTAGTCTTCCTTCTTTATGCGCTCAACAACACCCTGTACGTTTCCGATTTCCCGGTAATACTGCCTGATCTGTTCGATAAACAACCGGGTAGCTTGCAGGGAGTTTATGAAAAAACGGTTCGCTTCATTGCCCTCTACAACGGGACCGTGGCCCGTAGCAACGTAATCAACATGGTAATGCGTCAATGTCTCGAGGCTGCTCACGTACGACTTATAACTTGCAAGAAATTCCGGAAGAATATCTCCTGTCGGTAATCGTATACCTGCAGCCTCGCCGGTAAACATAATCTTCCGGTTTTTAAGATAATAGCATAAAGAATCCCTTGTATGCCCCGGGGTGCAGATTACCTCAAGCTCATCATTCCCCAGATCGAAGCGCTCTCCTCCCCTCAGCGGCATATCGAGCTGAAACGGCCTGAAACGGATCTCGGGATCATCTATATTCATCATCTTCTCACCATCGAGATTAAGGGACGTTATCAGTTCTACCGCATGGCTGCTCTTCAGGATGTCATCGATCGTATAGTAGCCTCCTATTTTAAATGCAGGGAGGTGCCGTTTCAAATAAGATACGGAACCAAGATGATCGTAATGACTATGCGTAAGGAAGGCATAGAGGGGAACATTGTTCTCCTTTAAACAAGACAAAATCTCTGCCGTATAAACAGGCCCCATTATGGTCATGCCGGTATCTATTAAAACACAGAGTTTCGTACCGGTGATGAGATACACCGGTATCATGATATTGCCCAGCAAGGACACATTTTCCGTTATTTTGTAGGACTCGTCCATAGTAATAATTTTCAATAATTGCAAAGTTTAAAAAAAGCAAACAAAGGCTTTGTTGCTGTACTTATCCGCAAAACGACACTATTGCCAATTTCGTAAGGAACTGTTATATTTCCAACGTATGATTGTTATATGCGATAAATGCAATACAAAGTATAAGCTGGATGATACCACAATTACCGAGGACGGTGTCAAGGTAAGGTGTGCGAAGTGCGGTAACACCTTTATCGTAAAAAAACCAAAACCCGAGGACATTCAAAAGATAGAACAGCCGCAACAGAGTCCGGATAATCCGGAACCGCAGGTAAACCTCCACAGCGATTTAGATAAAGTGATCAATGAAACCATAAACGACATTACCGCCAACCAGCCGAGAACTGCCGATGCCGGTATGGAGTTTGACTGGTCTGCCCTCAATGAAACCAAGCAGGAACAGCCAGCGGCCGAAGAGCCGCCCCCGCCGGCGTTCGAATGGAACCCGGAACAGGAAGAAACACTGGAAATCAATAAAGTGCAGACAAAAGAGACCGGGGAAATGCCCAAAGAGCCTGACCGCCCCGCGAGTCCGCAACCGGGTGCAGCGCCGGACCGCAATGAACCTAAAATCTCAAGTCCGACGGCAGAACACG
>JAKAHI010000090.1 GCA_021815065.1 bacterium
GGCCTGACACAAGCCGTGCCTGGGACGGATTGTCATCTAATCTTTGCCGGAAACATGCCCCGGAGGTGTCTTTTTTTTCTTATGATCGGAGGTGCCGTCAGAAAAACTTCTGAACATCTCGTAGCCGTCCTGACGTATCCTCGTCACGAGCTGTTCTATGGAATCTTTTGGTATAAGATAACGGTCGAGTACGCGCGAGAAAATCTCTATTGAGGTTTCAAACTCCTCGGGGATGACCTCATCCGCTCCAAGCCGGTACAGGGATTCCATCTCCTTGATATACCTCGTCCTGACGATCAGATAAACGTTTGGATTAATCTGTCTGATCATTTCAGTAATCCTGCGCGTTGCGGCAGGATCGTTTATCGCCAGGACAACAACCCTGGCAGATCGTACACCGGCGTGTCCGATCACAGCCTCGTGCGTGGCATCGCCGTACACTATCTGTTCTCCCTTTTTCTGCTCTCCAATCACAACATCGGGATTCATTTCTATGATAACATAAGGGATACCGGATTCCTTTGCAGCCAGTGCCACGTTCCTGCCATTGAGACCATATCCAATAATGATAAGATGCTCTTTTCTGACAGGCGTGCTGCTGTTCAGTGTCCGGTAATGGCCGTCTCTGAGCTTTCTGGACAAGGGCAAACGCAGAACTGATTCCGCAAAAAACGGTGAAAGGCTTATCATAAACGAGGTTGCCAGCATGGTGAGCACGGATGCAGAGAGTAAAAGGTTATACAGACTATTTGTTAAGATGTTGCGGTCAAGGCCGGTTTTTAATAAGAGAAACGAAAACTCTCCAATCTGGCTCAGTGCTATGCCTACAAGGATCGACGTCCTGATCGGCGCTCCCAGGAGAGCGGTAATACCTCCCGCAATAACGGCTTTCATAAGCATGAAACCCGCAAAGACTGCAAGAATAAGGACAGGATGCTGGACGAAATAGCCGATGTCCATGAGCATACCGACTGATATGAAAAAGAAACTGATAAACACATCGCGGAAGGGTATGATGTCCCCGAGTGCCTGGCGCTTGTATTCCGATCCGGATATGGTAAGCCCCGCCAGAAAAGCGCCCAGCGCGAACGATAGTCCCTGGCTTGCTGTTATCCATGCGATGGCAAGACAAGTCAGGATCAAGCTCAATAAAAACAGTTCCCTGCTTTTTGTTCTTGCAACAAAGTACAGCATTCCGGGTATAATCCACCGGGCACTAAAGATTACCAGTGATACGACGATGATGCCCTTGAACAGGACCGTAAGAAATGGTTTACCGATACTTGCGGAGACACCCGAAAGCAAAGGCGTAATAAGGAGCATGGCAACCACGATGATGTCCTGAAAAATCAGTATTCCGAGCGTTATGACGCCGTGGGGACTGTCCAGTTCTCCCCTTTCTTGCATAGTCTTCAGCACGATGGCCGTACTGCTCAGAGATACGATAAAACCTATAAAGACCGATCTGCCCGCGGGCTGGCCAGTTATGCGGCATAAAAAGAATGTAACGAGAACCGTTATGGCTACCTGCAGGGCACCTCCAAGGAGCACCAATCTTTTCATGCGGAACATACTCTTGAGCGAAAACTCTATCCCTATGGTGAAAAGAAGGAACATCACACCGATCTCCGCCAGTTTTTCGACATCACTTACAGATTTTACAAGCGCAAAACCGTAGGGACCTGCCATAATGCCGGTAATGATGAAGCCTACGATTGGAGGGATCTTCAGGCGGCTGAAGACGATAAATACCACGAGGGATAAAGCGAGTATAATGAGGATGTCATTTAAAACAGCCATAGTTCTCTATCCTCCTCGTAGAGGTCTTTAAGATCCATGATGGGAATACTATCATAAATCTCTCCCTGTTTACAGCCATGGCAAGGTTTCAGGTTAAGCCGGTTGACTTTACCCGGCAGTGAATACTATTTTGATAGTAGTATGACACAGTTCAGATTAGTTTCCGATTATAAGCCGAACGGGGATCAGCCCGATGCCATTACCAGGCTCGTGGACGGCTTGAACAAAGGCTATAAACATCAAACATTGCTGGGGGTGACCGGGTCCGGCAAGACCTTTACCATGGCGAACGTAATCCAGCAGGTACAGCTCCCGACCCTTATCATGGCCCCGAACAAAACACTCGCTGCCCAGCTCTACACGGAAATGCGCGACCTGTTCCCGGACAACGCCGTCGAATACTTCGTAAGCTACTACGATTATTACCAGCCCGAGGCATATAAGCCCGAGACCGACACCTACATCGAAAAGGATTCGTCCATTAACGACGAGATAGACAAGCTCCGGCATTCTGCAACGCACTCCCTGCTTGAGCGGGAAGACGTTATCATCGTTGCGAGCGTTTCCTGTATCTACGGTCTGGGGTCACCCGAGGCTTACAAGGGCATGCTTGCCTACGCCGAGACCGGCAGGAAGTTGAACAGGGACGAATTCATCCATAAACTCGTTCAGATCCAGTACAACAGAAACAACTACGATTTCTACCGGGGGGTGTTCAGGGTAATGGGGGATATCGTCGAGGTATTTCCCGCGTACGAAAACGATACCGGGATCCATGTGGAATTTTTTGGGGACACCGTCGACACGATATACACGTTCGATCCTGTCAGGGGAACAAAGCGGGACATGCTCAGGCGGGTCGTTATCTATCCCGCAAGCCATTATGTAACCGAAGAGCATGCGCTCAACCACGCAGTGGAATCCATCAAACAGGAGCTCGCAGACCGGCTGAAAGAGCTGAGGCAGGCAGGAAAATTGCTTGAGGTCGAGCGGCTGCAAAGAAGGACGCTGTACGACCTCGAGATGCTTGAGGAGATGGGATACTGCACGGGTATCGAAAACTATTCGCGGCACTTAAGCGGCAGGAAAACCGGAGAACCGCCGCCGACCTTACTGGATTATTTTCCTTCGAAGTTCCTCATGTTTGTCGACGAGAGCCATATTACCATTCCCCAGATAGGCGGGATGTATGAAGGCGACCGCAGCAGGAAGCGGACACTCGTCGAATTCGGGTTCAGGCTTCCTTCGGCACTCGACAACAGGCCATTGAAATTCGATGAATTCGAGAAAAGGGTAGACAGGGCTATCTATGTTTCTGCAACACCCGCTGACTACGAGATGGTAAAATCGCAGGGGAATGTCGTTGAGCAGATCATCAGGCCGACAGGACTTATAGACCCGGAGATCGTGATCAAAGGCGCGGCAAACCAGGTGGATACCCTGCTCGCAGAGATAAGGAACCGCACGGAACAAGGTGAAAGGGTGCTTGTCACGACATTGACCAAACGCATGGCAGAGGAGCTTACCGAGTATTATGCCGGGCTCGGCATAAAGGTAAAGTACATGCACTCGGACATAGAAACATTGGAGAGGATGGACATTATTCGGGACCTCAGGCTCGGCAAATTCGACGTGCTGATCGGCATAAACCTGCTTCGGGAAGGGCTGGACCTGCCCGAAGTATCGCTCGTTGCCATACTGGACGGAGACAAAGAAGGTTTTTTACGTTCCGCCCGTTCACTGATCCAGACCATTGGCAGGGCATCGAGGAATGTAAACGGCACGGTGATTATCTTTGCCGATGTTATGACGAAATCCATAGAACAGGCGGTCAGCGAAACCAACAGGAGACGTACAAAGCAGCTCAGGTATAATGAGGAGCACGGTATTGTACCGGAAACAATAAAGAAGAACATCCAGGAAATACGCACGTCCATTTATGAGCAGGATTATTACACCGTGCCGGTTGCAACCGCAGAAGGTACACAGGAATACGTCAACCCGGAAAAGATACCGGACATGATCAGAGAACTCGACAAAGATATGAGGAAGGCGGCAAAATCCCTCGAGTTCGAAAAGGCAGCAGAGATAAGAGACCGCATCAAAAAGCTCCGGGATGCCCTTCTGACGGCATAGAAAGGCATCCCAGGTTTCATGGGTTTACCACATAAGATAGCTCCACGATTTTCAGCCGGAGGACTTGCGCCCGGGGCGCATCCGCCTTCGGTTGACTTTCTAACGGGGTTTACTGTTCTTTAAGTGTTCTCTCGGTGAACATGCTGTCGCGCAGCCCTGTGTTGACTTTCAGCTCTTTTACGATGATCTCGGTTTTATGGTTCTCCTGAACATTGTCCATGGTCATTGACATAGGGAACCATTTACCGTCGATCTTCTTTATCTCGGTATTGATGAGTATTTTGAGGAGCTTGCCCGATTTGTCATAAAACTCCATTTTTAAGGGAACAAACATGTCGTCCTTTGTCCACAGTTTTACCATGCTGTAGGAGGCATCACCGGGTTTTGGCTTGAGCAGCAATGCATATTCTCCGTCCTTATAGGTTACTACTGTTGCCGTAAAATCCTTGGCAAGACCGCTTGAGCTTAAATCCCTGTAGCTGAAGTCGGATCCCATAAAACTCCCGTGAGAAACGTGACCTGCTATCCTCCTCACCTTGCCGAGTGCAGGCAAATAAAGCCACATATTATCGCTGCCGCGGGATAAAAATCCTGTCCCCTTGATATCTGCCGGCGCAAGGAATCTTATGAGGTGATCATCTGCACCCTTTGTATACATCTTTAACGTCCGTTCGGTCGTTGTCCCGCTGCTGTCTATCAATTTCATCTCGGCAACGCTGACCTTGTCCCTGGTAAGCTGCTGGTCGTCGAGTTTTTTCAAAACCTCATTCCCTGTTAACGGTGCGGCTGCATTGACCATGAGAAGGAAAACAGGCACCATGAGAAACAGACTTAACTTTTTCATATTTACCTCCATAATCTACCTAAAAATAAGTGCTTAATCGCTTCCTGTCAATCAAACGTGCAGGATTTTCCTCTCATAAAATTCTTATGGAAAGAACACGGTTCAAACCCGGCACTGTTTTCTTCCGGGTTTACATCTCTATTATTTCGATATTCTCATCCGGGGATTTTTTCTTTTTAAAGACGATATTTCTCAAAAATAAAGCAGGCACTATACCGAGCAATACGATAATTGATGTAAGGAAGAAGGCGTCGTCAAATGCATTTAACGTTGCCCATTGATGCAGGTATGCCATGAAGCTCCCCTGGCCCGCTAACCGCGCGTTATAGAAACTTGCGCCCTTGCTTAATGCAAAATTTGAAATCTTATGGAAGAGGTCCAGGACAAGAGGAGAGGATGGAACAAAATGTCCTGCATAGGAAGCCATGTGGAAGTCCGTTCTTGAATCAAGGACACTGCCAAGCGCAGCGATGCCAAAGGTACCCCCTGTTTGCATGATGACGTTGAGCATACCGGAGCCGAGATTGATCTCTTCGGGCTTCAGGGAGTTGATCGCTGCACTGGTAACAGGCGCCATGATAAAACTGATACCGAATCCCCGCATCATCAATCCGATGGTAATAAACTGAACACTGGACACCAACGAAAGAGAAGTGAAGTAATATAAAGAATAAGAGGTCAAAAGTATACCGAACAGAAGGGGTGTTTTCGGTCCCACCTTGTCAACCAGCTTTCCAGCCAGAGGCATACCCAGGGTAACCATGATGGCCTGTGGTATCATAAGTATACCCGTCATGGTTGCAGAATATCCGAGAAGGTTCTGGAAGTATAAAGGCATGAGAAAAACAGAGCCAAACAGTGCAATGGATCTCATGATGCCCAGTATATTGAGGAGAACAAAGTTGTAATTTTTGAATATCGCGAGATCTATGATCGGTTTTTGGACAACCGTCTCGGTGATGATGAACAGAAAGAATGAGAAATAAGACGTTGCAAACAGATTGAGAATATAACCGGATGTCCATCCCTTTTCTTCACCCTTGGTGAGGGCTATCAGCAGGGTGCCGAGGAACAGGCCGAAGGTTATGAATCCTATAAAGTCAAAACTCTTTAAAACGTTTATATCGCCTTTGGCAGGCTTAAGAATGCTCAAGCCCCAGAAGAATGCAATTACACCTATGGGAATGTTGATGTAGAACAGTGCGTGCCAGCTTACGTGGTCGAGCAGATAACCGCCGAGTGTGGGACCTATCGCAGGTGCAGCGGTAATACCCGCGCCCCATATACCGAGTGCAAGTCCCCGCTCTTCCCGGGGAAAGACCTCGGAGATCATGGTCATGCCTGTGGGCATGATGTCTCCCGCACCGATCGCCTGGATCAATCTGAACACTATCAGTGAATCGAGGCTCCATGAAAGGCTGCACAGGAACGAGCCGACAACAAAAAGCGCAAGTTCCAGCAGGAATGCAACCTTAAGACCG
>JAKAHI010000091.1 GCA_021815065.1 bacterium
GCCGCTGCTTGCTCAGGCCGGTCATAATATCCGACTCGGCTGTTCCCAATTCTGCGGAGATATCTTTGAGCAGGGACATCTTTTCCCGTACGAATTTATAGGCAACGTCGCCGGTCACTGCCTCTATCCTCCTCACGCCCGCCGACACGGACGATTCCTTTGTTATAACGAACAAGCCGATGTCGCCTGTACGTTTTATGTGGGTGCCGCCGCACAGCTCCTTGCTGATTTTGTCGATGGTGATGACCCTGACGACGTCTTTATACTTTTCATCGAACAGTGCCATTGCGCCTTCCTTTACGGCGTCATCCAATGACGAAAAGGTTATATTGACTTCGTGGTTCTCCCGTATCCACTGATTTACGGTTTCTTCAATCCTGAGAATTTCTTCCGGACCGACCGGACGATTGTGCGTGAAGTCAAACCTGAGCCTCGCCGGACTGACGTATGAGCCTGCCTGTGTAATGTGCGAACCGATCAATTTTCTCAATGCTGCCTGTAAAAGGTGTGTTGCCGTATGGTGCAAAGATGTTGCCTGACGGCTCTCGCTGTTCACCGCGAGCTCGAGATTTTGTCCTTTTATAAAAAGCCCGTGTTCTACCTTTCCGCTGTGGGCTACGAGCCCTTCAAGCGGTTTGACCGTGTCGGACACGGCAAATTTATTGTAGCCGGCAGATATCATCCCGCTGTCACCTGCCTGGCCGCCCGACTCTGCATAGAACGGCGTTTCCTTGAAGATGAGGATCCCTTCCTCGCCTTCTTTGAGTTCATCGGCAAGCTGATCGTTTTTTATGATGTACTGAAGGGGTGTTTTTAATGTCAATCTCCGGTACCCGGCAAACTCCGTCGGGCCGAGGGCCTGCACTATCTGGTTATACAGCGATGTGTCTTTTATGTCCAGGGCCTTGCCGAACCTGCTTGCCTCCCGTGCCTTCTTTTTTTGCCCGTCCATGAGCCGGCTGAACGCCGGATAATCAACGCTCGACCCGTTTTCTTTTGCAATGTCGGACAGGATATCGATGGGGAAGCCGTACGTATCATAGAGCTTAAAGGCGAACTCTCCGTCTATGGTCTTGACACCGGATGATTGCAACGCGTGCAGGTGTTCGTCAATAAACGCCAGCCCCCTCTCAAGCGTCGTTAAAAATTTCGTCTCTTCTTCTTGAATGGTAGACCTGATTATGGCCTCATGCGCGGGAAGGTCTGTATAGGTATCGTTGTAGAGTTCGACAATGCGGCCTGCCGATGTATACAGGAGCGGCTCCCGCATGCCTATCATAAACGCATAGCGCAATGCACGCCGTAAGATTCTTCTCAGAACGTATCCGCGCTGCTCGTTGGAAGGGAATACGCCGTCGTTGATTAAAAAGACCGCTGCCCTGATATGGTCGGCTATTACCCGTAACGCGGTGCCGGTGAGCTTGTCCCGGTCATACGTTGTATGAAGTGTGTCGGACAAACCGGCGATGATGCTTTTGAAAATATCTATATCGTAGTTGCTCGTTACCCCGGAAAGCACGGCGCTTATCCTTTCGAGCCCCATGCCGGTGTCGATGCTCGGTTTCGGAAGGGGGACAAAGGATGCGTCCTGTTGCTTGTTGTATTGCATAAAGACAAGATTCCATATTTCAAGATACCGGTCGCAATCGGAGCCTATACCGTCTTCAGGGTTATCACAGGGAACCGCCTCGCCCTGGTCGAATATGATTTCAGAGCACGGACCGCACGGACCCGTGTCCCCCATGGACCAGAAGTTGTCCTTTTCTCCCATCCGCACGATATGACTCGAGGGTATTTTTATATCGTTCTGCCATATATGATACGCATCATCGTCATCATTAAAAACGGTTATCCAGAGCCGTTCAGCGGGCAGTTTGAATCGTTCGGTCAAAAGCTCCCATGCAAACCGGATTGCGTCTTTTTTAAAATAATCGCCGAAAGAAAAATTGCCGAGCATTTCAAAAAAGGTGTGGTGCCGTGCCGTGTAGCCTACATTCTCAAGGTCGTTGTGTTTTCCTCCTGCCCGTACGCACTTCTGCGATGTGCATGCCCTGGTGTAGCCGGCTTTTTCTTCGCCGGTAAATATCTTTTTGAACTGAACCATGCCTGCATTGGTAAAAAGCAGGGTCGGATCGTTTTGAGGAATAAGCGGGGAACTCTGCACAAGCCTATGCCCGTTTGAAACGAAATATCTAAGGAAGGTGTCTCTGACTTCTTTCGTATTCACCGATCAGAACTTCTCTATCTTGAAATCTTCGTCTTTGCCGGCAGCGGATTTTTTATCGAAGTCGTCCCATGACATATCGGAGGTCGATGTTATGCCTTTGACCCTCAGGGCAAAATCGTCCGGGTTGGTCGACTGCCGCAGTGCCTCTTCATACGTTATAAGGTTTTGTCTGAACAATTGGAGCAGGGATTGATCGAATGTCTGCATGCCGTAGGTTGTAAATCCCTTTGCTATGGTGTCGTGGACCTCCATGATCCTTTCCTCGTCCGCGATAAGCTCCCGTATTCTCGCTGTCGCTATCATGACCTCGATTGCAGGTACCCTTCCTTTGTTATCGGCCTTTGGCACAAGCCTCTGGGAGATAACGGCTTTTAGAATCGATGCGAGCTGCAGCCGGACAGCCTTCTGCTGATAGGGGGGAAAAATGGATACCACCCTGTTTATAGATTCCTTTGCATCGAGTGTGTGCAGGGTGCTGAGAACGAGATGTCCCGTTTCAGCGGCGGTTATCGCTGTTTCGATCGTTTCAAAATCCCTCATTTCTCCGACGAGTATGACGTCCGGGTCTTCTCTCAGTGCACTCCTCAGCGCTGTCGCGAAGCTCTGGGTGTCGACACCGAGTTCCCGCTGATTGACGATACTCTTTTTGTCCCTCAGCAGGTACTCGATCGGATCCTCTATGGTCATGATATGGGATGTCCTGTTCGCATTGATATGATCGATCACCGAGGCAAGGGTCGTCGATTTTCCGCTGCCTGTTGTCCCGGTGACAAGTACAAGCCCTCTTTGTTCCAGTGCTATCTTCTCTATAACCTTTGGAAGGTTCAACTGATCGAAGGACGGCACGCCGAAAGGTATAACCCTGAATACAGCGCCTATGGTTCCCCTCTGCTGAAATACGTTTACCCTGAACCTTCCCAGTCCGGGTACGCCATACGCCATATCCAGCTCATAGGTGGTCTTAAACTTCTCTCTCTGGACAGGGGTCATGATTCCAAAGGTCATCCTTCCGAGGTCCTCGGGTGTAAGCCGCGGGGCTTCTTTGTACGGCACCAGTGAGCCGTTTATTCTGAATATGGGAGGCAGCCCTGCCTTTAAATGTATATCGGATGCGTTTGCCTTGGTTGCAACCTTAAGGATGTCATTTAACTCCATCTAAGCCTTCTCCTGTTCCCTTTTTTGTGCCTTTTCGTTTTTAATAAGACTGAAATGCTGTTTTATCTTTTCCTCTATTTTTTCGCTAATCTCGGGGTGTTCTTTCAGGAACAATCTCGTGTTGTCCCTGCCCTGGCCGATACGCTCGTTGTTGAACGTATACCACGCCCCGCTCTTATCTATTGCCTTTATCTCCGTCCCGATGTCAATGATCTCGCCGATTTTTGAAACGCCCTCCCCGTAGTATATGTCAAACTCGCTCTCCCGGAACGGAGGTGCTACCTTATTCTTTACTATCTTTACCTTGGTCCTTGTCCCTATGATAGAATCGCCTTCTTTGATATTGTTGACGCGGCGGATATCTATCCTTACGGATGCATAGAACTTCAGGGCATTGCCTCCCGTCGTTGTTTCGGGATTGCCGAAAAATACGCCGATCTTCATCCTTATCTGATTGGTAAAAACAACGATTGTCTGGGTCTTGCTTATGTTCGCCGTAAGCTTACGCAGCGCCTGAGACATAAGCCTTGCCTGGGCGCCCATTTGCGCATCCCCCATATCTCCTTCAAGCTCCGACTTCGGCACGAGTGCCGCAACGGAATCTATGACAACAATGTCGATGGCACCGCTTCGCACCAGGGTGTCCGTTATCTCCAGTGCCTGTTCCCCGGAATCGGGCTGGGAAACAAGCAGTTCGTCGATGTTAACACCGAGCTTTCGCGCATAGTTGATATCAAGGGCATGTTCCGCATCGATGAAGGCAGCAACACCGCCGGCCTTTTGTGCCTCGGCAATGATGTGAAGTGTCAGGGTCGTTTTACCGGATGATTCGGGACCAAAAATTTCAACAACCCTGCCCTTGGGAATGCCGCCGACGCCAAGCGCTATATCCAGGCCGAGTGAGCCTGTCGGTATAACGGGCGTATCAACGATGGCCCCTGTCGTGCCAAGCTTCATGATACTGCCCTTGCCGAACTGTTTTTCGATGTTTGCAAGGGCCATATCGAGGGCCTTCTTTTTACTCTGTGTATCAATAACTGTCATAATGCCTCCTTGTTCAGGTCTACAGTATATAAGGGACGGTAAACAGCGCCTTTGGAACCAAGTATACTTTGAAACAGGACTACCCTGTCAACAAAAGAACTACTTATTAAAATATCATCCCACACCTTAATTATTTTTTCAAGACCTTGATTGTCCACGGCACCATTGACCCGTCCGATGGTTATGTGTGCGGTAAACGGCCTGTCTTCGCCGTTGAGGTCATGAATAGAAACTTCTAACTTGTCAAATAATGCCTTTACCTGTTCTTGTTGTTCTATACCTATCCACAAAACCCTTGGTCTTGCAAGAGAAGGGAATGCGCCTATGGTATGCAACTCGATCCTGAATGCCTTCATTCCCTTGAGTGAATCCATCGCCCCGGTTACACGCTTTACCTGCTGCTCGTCGATAGTATTGAGGAACTTGAGCGTAAGATGAATATTGTCTCTTTCAACCCACCGCACGCTCTGTTTGGCGCCCATGCCCACGGGGCGCAGCTCATCGATGACCTTTCGCAGGGCAGCGCGTGCGGCTTCTTCTACGGGTAATGCGATAAATGCCCTTATCATAGGGACCGGCCTATCAGTATCTCCAATAAAAAGATGAGCATACGGACAAGAATATTTGCGGCTATTCCCGCGGCTATGTCATCAAGCATAATACCTATACCACCGTGGACATTCTTATCAAGGTACGAGATCGGGTAGGGTTTGCTTATGTCAAGTGCCCTGAAACAGAGAAATCCGGCGATTACAGGAACAATGCCCGGCGGTATAAACAACAAAGTGATATACATACCGGCAATCTCGTCTATTACTATTTTCCCGCTGTCCTGCTCGTTCAGTATCTTTTCCGCCTTACCCGCGGCGAGGGTGCCGATGACCAGCAGCGCGCCGAGCACTAAGAGTGACTGATAGGTATCCAGATATTTTGAGGCAAAATAGTAAAGTACAACACCCGGTATACTGCCGAATGTGCCCGGTGCAATGGGCAGGTATCCGATAAACATGCCGGTGGCAACAAATAAAACAACCGTATTGTAAATCTTCTTCATCTGTATTTTTATACTCGATATTCATCGTTAAAGCAAAACAATAACAACCGATTGCGTATACACCATTGGGCAGACTGTCCGTGAATTGTTTTTATGGCACTCCCTATAAAAATTTTTATTGCATAAGTTCTTTATTTAAGATATTCCCAAAAGTAATATAATAGTATAAGAAGGGAGACGCTATGAAAATAGTTTCTAAACAATATATATGGCTATTTATTGCAGGACTTTTTGTAAGTCTTGTAATGGCAGGTTGTAAAGGTTCGACAGGCTCCGCAGGGCTGAGCTCGGGCACCATAAGCGGAAGTGTTGTGGATACCGCAACGAGCAAGCCGTTACCAGGCGCACTGGTAACAGTCTCACCTGCCTTGTTTTCCGCTACAACGGATACAAACGGCAATTTTACGATTCAAAATGTACCGGTCGGTATCTATCAGATCACAGCGTCAATGGGCGGTTACCAATCGCAAACAACGGGGGATATTTCTATCGTCGCGGGTAAGACCATGAACATACCATTCCAGCTTTCTGCTCCGCCGTCTGTCCCGACCATCGCCAATGCGGGTAAAGATCAATGGGATGTGGGATACGGTGCTGTCGTTACCATAGACGGCAGCGCAAGCACAAGCGCATCCGGAAAGCCCTTAACCTATACATGGACACAGGTTCCAAACTATGCAGGACAATTTATAGCCGCGCCTGTGACATTTCTTAACGGTACAAGTAACGCGACATTGCAAATTCAGCTGCCGACCTTACAGCAATTCTTTTCATC
>JAKAHI010000092.1 GCA_021815065.1 bacterium
GCGCTGTCGAATTACTATTACAACAACAAAGAAACATACTCTGCCATCGATTACCTTACGATGGCCTTAAAAATTGCGCCCAAAAATCCGGAGATACATTACAGGCTTGGTGAGGCTTACAACTACATAGGCAAGATAGATGATGCAAAAAAGGAATTTCTGACAGCCCTCGGTCTTTCGCCGGATTATTCAAAAGCAATGGTGGGGCTCGGTACTATTTATTATCAGAACGGCGATATCGAGCGGGCACAGCAGTACTATAAGAAGGCGATTCAGATTGCTCCGGACAACGGGGACGCATATTATGCACTCGGTACGGCTTACGAGTATAACGGCATGTATGAAAAGGCATTGACAGAGTATGGATATGCGGTTAAGTTCAGCAAGAATCCGGCGGCTGCATATTTCAAACAGGGTATGATGCTGGCGAACCTGAACGAGCCTGAACGGGCAAAGGCAGCGCTCCTCAAGGCCATAGGTCTTGGTCTTTCAAGCGAAATGGAAAATACGGCAAAAAACAAATTAAGAAACCTAATGTAGAATGGATGACATAGATGCAATTAAAAAAACTCGAGATTCAGGGATTTAAGACCTTTGTAGATCCGGTCAGTTTCAATTTTGAATACCCCATCGTGGCTATCGTGGGCCCGAACGGAAGCGGTAAGAGCAACATCGTTGACGCCGTGAAATGGTGTATGGGTGAACAGAGTGCCAGACAGCTCAGGGCGAACCAGATGTCCGATCTTATCTTTAACGGTTCAGAACACAGGAAATCGATCGGTATGGCCGACGTGTCTCTCGTTTTCACGAGCAACGGGATCGGCAGCGCATCGTCAGTCGATACCTTTTCGGAGGCGGTCGTCACGAGACGGATGTACCGTGGAGAAGAGAGCGAATATTATCTGAACAAGGATACCAGGAGATTGAAGGATATCCTCGAATTCCTCATGGATATCGGTATAAGTTCAAAGGCATTTTCAATCATAGAGCAGGGTCAGATAAGCGAGATCATAGATGCAAAGCCGGAGATGCGGAGATATGTCATCGAAGATGCTGCAGGCATATTGAAATATAAAAACAGAAAGAAAGTAGCCCTCGATAAGATAGAATTGACCAAAGCCAATATAGGCCGTATAGCCGATCTTTTGTCCGAGATTAAACGGCAGTTGAACCAGGTGAACAAACAGGTAAAAATTGCACAGGACTATAAAATCTTGAAAGACGAATACAGAACACTCGAGTTGAGCTTGTTCAAAACAGAGTATTCGGAGTTTACCGTTCAGCTCGAAGATAAAAAGACGCGCCTCGAAAGTACGCGGTTTGACCTGGCCAAATTGATGTCCCAGTCATCGTCACGGTACACGGATCATCAGCGGTTCAAGGAACGCCTTGACAGCCAGGCAGCGGAAATATCCGGTAAGCAGGACAGGATCAATGCGCTGACTGCGGAAGCAATGGTGCTGCAGGAAAAGATCGAATCATCGAAAAAGCTGAAACAAACGCTTCAGCAGGAAAACGAAAGAATACGGAACAACGAAGAGGAGCTCAAAAGAGAACAGACGTCTTTCGCTCAGCAGCTCACCGTGCTCGAGGAGAAATTAGAGGAAGAAAAGAAAGGCTTGAACGCAATCGTTGAAACGCAGAAACTCTACGAACAGGAAAAAAACGATCTGGGAGAACAGATCAACGAAATAAAAGACAAGATAGAAGAAGAAAGGAACAATGAATTCAACAGGGTCAAGAAGATCACGGAGATGGACAACCAGATACTATCTGCGGAACATGATTTTGAAAACATCACGCACAGACTCGAAAAAATACAACACGACAGAACAGCCATCGAATCGAAAATAAGCGGTCTGAAAGCAGAAAAAGAGGCTCTCGAAAAACAGGAAAAAGAAAACGCCGTTCACCTGTCGGACGGGGACAAGAAGAGATCGGTCCTGAATGAACAGCTAACCGCTGCAAACGATGCATTGAGAACATTGTCCGATCGTATAGATACGGCGAACAAGGCCTATGAGGGCCTGCGTTCCCGGTATAGTACTCTTGAGGATCTGAGGAAGAACATGGACGGTTATTCAGAAGGCACCCGGTACGTTATCCAGCAATCGCAACAATTCAATATAAGCAAGGTCGTCGCCGATTATATAAATGTGAAGACGGGATACGAGCTTGCTGTTCAGGCGGTCCTCGGTGATATCGTCCAGGCCGTGGTAGTTCCCGATCACGAGACTGCAGGAGGTGTGATTGATGTCCTGCGTAAACAGGACAAGGGCAGGGCAGCGTTTATCATAAAGTCCTGGTTTAAGGCAGCTGAGACCGGCCGTAAGGAAGGCTTTGTACCTTTACTCGATATAATCGAAATTAAAGATGCCGACGTCGTCCCCGTGTTTCAGTCGCTGTTCAATAATGTTTTTATCGTACCATCTTTGAAGGACGCATATACCGTAGCAGGACAAGGGGCCACTGCTGTTACTCTGTCGGGCGATGTCGTCAAATCCGGTATTGTTTACGGTGGTTCCGAGGGAACTATCAAGGGAGGCATCCTGGACAGGAGGAGCGAACTCGAGCGGTTAAAAAGAGAGATAGAGGATATGAGCGGTACCCTCAACCGGTATGAAGATGAAAGTTCGAAACTCTCCGCTACGATAGACGCATACCGATCTGAACTTGCCGGCCAGGAACATGTCGGGCAGGAAATCGAGAAACAACAGGCAAACATACGGGCGAAGTTACTGAGTCTGGAAGACCAGTTGAGCAATTATGAGAGTGCCCTGCTGACACTCCACATGGAAGAAGAAGAAATAAAGGTGAATACATCCGAGCTGCTGGAAGAGGTCAGTGATTTAAAACAAAAGAAAGCGATATATGAAGAGGATAAAGGGGCAAAGGCGAATATTGCGGACGGCCTCAGGAACACCCTGTTGGAGCTTGAATCCATGCTCGAGAGCAAGAAGGATTCCATATCCGCAAGCAACGCAAACCTTGCTGCGTTTAAAGAAAGGCTGAATGCGAAGTATGCGGAGATAAAAAGGATCAAGACGGAACAGGAGGATAAATCCAGGAGGTTGGTCTCGTTAAAACAGGAGGCCACCAATAACGGCTCAAGGCTTGAAACACTGAATCAGGAAGCCGTAGCGGCAGCCGGAAGGCTTGCAGGAATAAACCAGGACATTCAGCAGAAACAGGGTGCTCTTGTGGACGCCAAAACTTCTTATGACAGGGAGTTCAAGGAGTATTCGGATATAGAACAGGAAATCAAGCAGCTCGAAAAAGATATCAGCTCAATCAAAGCAATAGAATCCTCCCTGGCAATAGAGGTGTCGCAGCTGACCATGAAAGCGGATTATACCAAAGATACGGCAAGAGACAAATACAGTGTGGAGCTCGAACAGTACGGGGGAGCGCTGATAGAAAAAGATGATGTCCAGCCAGGCAGGGACAGGCTTGCTTTACTCTCGGAAAAGATAGCAAAAATGGGAGACGTTAACGTCGGTGCAATAGCTGAATACGAGGAACTGCAAAAGAGAGTCGAATTTTATGAGAAACATAAGCAGGACCTCGAACAGGCCATCGATAATCTGAAGAAAGTCATCAACTCGATAAATAAAGAATCGAGAAAATTATTCCGGGAAATCTTCGACAGAGTAAACGAAAACTTTAAAAAGGTCATACCGAAGCTTTTCGAGGGAGGAAAGGGCGAACTCATCCTTACAGATGAACAGGACCTGCTCGAGAGCGGTATGGAGATCGTTATCCAGCCCATGGGCAAGAGATTACAAAACATAAATTTACTGTCCGGAGGGGAAAAAGCACTGTCAGCCATCGCACTGCTCATATCCGTGTTTATGGTCAAACCGAGTCCCTTTGCTTTGCTTGACGAAATCGATGCACCGCTTGATGATGCGAGCGTCGGAAAGCTCAACAATATCATAAAAGAACTTTCGACAAAGAGCCAATTCCTCCTCATAACGCACAATAAAAGGTCCATAGAAATAGCGGACGTTATTTACGGTATAACCATGGAAGAGCCCGGAGTATCGAAGATTATTTCCGTGAAACTTCAGAAAGAAGCCGTATAACATGTACCGGGACGCCCTGCAAAACTTCATCAGCCTTTCAAGCGGTGTCGAGGGTGTTATCTTTGTGGACTCCGAAGGAGAGGCAATAGATCTTGTCGGGTCGGTTGCGGAGTACGATTTAAAGGTCATCGGAGCGCATTTCAGCATACTGTTTAACGCCATCAATGGTTTCGATGAACAGCCGCACGCCGTTTTTGTCAGCATGAAACCCTATGTCCTCGGTATGTACCGGCTGACAAAAGAATATTTTCTCCTGGTATTGTATATTTCATCATACCATGCGGTCATTAATAAACTCAGGGTTCAGGAACTCATGAGTTTCATCAAAGGCTCGCTCTAAATACCCATGCAGGGTTTTTTTTCGAAACTCTCTTCACTTTTTACAAAGTTGTCTGACAGGACCGATGGAGCCCCTATCGACCGGGAACGTTATACGGATGAACTCCTGTCGCTCGATATGAGCTTCGGTATTGCCGAACGGCTGCTCAACGGAAAAGAAACGCCCGGCAAGGCGCCGGTCGACACTCTGAAAGACAGGATGAAGCAGATCCTTGTTTCCGCTCCCTTGATCGAACCGAAATGCGGTATCCTGATGATCGGTATTAACGGCTCTGGCAAAACGACAAGCATTGCCAAGCTCGGAAAGTGGTATGTTGATCGCGGGTATAGCGTCATCGTCGGAGCGGGCGATACGTACCGGGCTGCTGCCATAGAGCAGCTTTCCATCCTCTCGGACAGAGTAGGCATGGATATGGTGAAGGCAATGCCCGGGGTTGATCCTGCATCGGTCATCCATGATACGGTCATGGCATACAAGCACAGGTCAAAGGACGTTGTCATCGCGGATACGGCAGGCAGGCTCCACACAAATGTAAACCTTGTCCATGAGCTGAAGAAGATTAAGTCCGTTATGACAAAGGCCATGGCCGGTGATAAAATGGCTACCTACCTGATTGTGGACGCCACGATCGGCAAAAACTCATTTCAGCAGGCGAAGCTTTTCAATGAGAACATAGGTATCGACGGCATCATCATTACGAAGCTCGACGGTACAGCAAAGGGTGGAATCATCTTTACCATTTGTGATGAGCTGAAGATCCCGGTGGTTGCCATAGGTACCGGAGAGTCCGCCGGTGATTTTATGGTGTTCGATAAGGACAAGTTTGTAGAGGAATTGTTCGTATGAGAAGGCCTGTGGTGTTTGCACACCGGGGGGCTTCGGGGTACGAGATAGAAAACACCATCCCTTCTTTCGAGCTTGCCGTAAAGATGAAGGCGGATGCCGTTGAATTCGATGTTCAGCTTACATCCGACGGTCAGGTCGTCGTGTTCCACGATTTTACATTAGCCAGGCTATTCAATATTGAAACGCGTGTAGCGGAACTTACGGCCGTCGAAATAAAAAAACATACATTCAGGGATCCTGTCGATGGAAAACCTGTCTCCATCCCTCTCCTCGAGGAGGTGCTGGCTGTGATCAGCCATAAAATCTCCATGAACATAGAGCTGAAGAACGATGACGGCAAGCAGGAACGTATCGCTGAGCTCTGCACGAAGGTCAATGACCTTATTCAGAAATACCATCTTAGGGAAGAGGTTATCGTGTCTTCGTTCAACCTCGATGCGCTCAGGCAGATGCGCGGGATTTCGGAGGACGTAAGGCTCGGTGTCCTTGTGGATCAGCTTGCCGGTGATACCCAAGCCGGCAAAGCCGGTGAAGAGGGCACGCTGTCCTTTTACATCCGCACGGCACGTGAACTAAAAGCAGCGGCAATCAATTTGCCGTATGCCGCTGTCGACGCAAATCGTATACAGCGTATCCATGACAGCGGCTTCGGCGCAAATATTTATACCGTGAACAACGAGGAACTGATGCGGATGATGATGAAGGATGACGTTGACGGGTTCTTTACGAATTATCCGGACACGGCGCTTGCAGTCATAGAGGGTAAGAGGGTGGACCCGGACCCTGTATGATGTTCATCATAACGGCAATCGCCGCTCTCGCACTTTTCCTTTATGGCATCGATCTCATCAATTCCGGTTTAAGTAAGCTCTTCAGCGAACAGATAAAAAAATTTCTCAGCCTTGCATCGAAAAGCGTTCTCGGAGCCATCCTGATCGGTGGCGTTGT
>JAKAHI010000093.1 GCA_021815065.1 bacterium
AAATTGCCCGATTAAGTTACCGTGGTATGCATTTAAAAATAGTCCGGAGATCCTTACCGTTATTCTTCCTTTTGCTTTTTGTAGCTTCCTGCAGTCTCATACGGCCAATCGTGATAAAAAAACAATACTCTCTTGAAGATGTCAAAAATGCAAGCTCTGCGGGGAATTATAAACTCGCATACACGGAATTAAACTATGTCCCTGCATCGGGAATGTCCGGGGAACCGCTGCTGCAGTATACGTTTATGCAGGCCTTCTTAAGCTACCAAACTGCACATTATAAGCGCGCACAGAAGTATTTTAAACAATTGCTGGCTGATAAAACAGGTATTCTTGATTATGTAAATTGGTATCTCGCCAACAGCTATGTGAAGGCCGGTGATTGCAGCAGTTCTCTGACACAACTGCATCTCATTGCGGATGCTTACACCGAAAGCGTGTTCTTCAAACCTTCCATACAACTGATGGGTCAGTGTTTGGCGGAGATGAAAGAATACAACAATGCCATAGCGCTTTATTCCGGTTATATAACAGACTCTTCCTTTTACCGGCAACTGCCTGAAATGCTTACACAGAGGGCTGCCCTGTATGTGAGCACCGGTAATACTATGAACGGTATAAACGATTATGTAAAGGTGTACACCATGTTCCCGGCCTCACCGTACGCAGGCATCGCATTCAGTGCGCTCAGCGCCATAACGGATGTTACCAGCTTAAACATTGACCATTATCAGATAGCGCGTCTGCTGATGATGGAGGGCAACTACACTAAGGCCTTAGACGAACTGAATATGGCCGTTCCGGGACTGCGCGAGAGCGGCAACAACAAGAAAATTTCCAATTTGTACAAGGATACCGGCATTGCATATTATTATGCGGGACACTACAACGAGGCGATAACTGCATTGGAAACATCCCTGCACTATAATACCAAAGACCGCGATTACCCGGAGATACTATTCTGGCTTGGCAAATGTTTTATAAAACGCGGCATGACGGATTATGCGAAAAGCACATTTATGCAGCTGGCATATATAAAGAGCAGCTACGCGCCCATGGCCATGTATAAGCTCTTCGCGCTTTATCAGGATGAAAACAACGAACATGCGGCGCAGCGATGGTTATTGAAACTTGCAAACACCAATACACCTTTCTCGCTGACAGCTTACTGGAACCTTGCGTGGTCATTTTATAAAACCGGTGATTTTAAAGATGCACTTTCTTATTTAACAAAAATGGAGCGTTCAAAATACAGCGATGAATCCGAAAAAATAAAATCGGCATATTGGCAGGCGAGGATCCTGTTAAAAAGAGGGAATGCCGATAAAGCCAATAAAATCTTTTTTAAGATAGCGAACACAATGCCCATGAACTATTATACGCTCATGGCAAACATGTGGATAGGAGTGAATACGGTTTCTTACGATGCCAATGCCATTTATTCTCCAAAACCCGTACAGTTGGATCCTTCTTTCCGGTACCATTATTCGAGATATCTGTTCCTCATGAACATTGGACTTCGTCAGGAAGCGATCCGTGAACTTGCGGCACTTTCCGCACTCAATCTTTCCAGAAACGAATACCTCCTGCTCTGCCGGGAATATTACGTTAACGGCGACTTTTTTCACAGCCTCTTTATCGCTCGTACGGAGCTCGGCGATAAGTTGCAGACATTTGACGGAGACACCGCGCCCGTATGGTTTTATAGCTATCCTGCCGGTTATTCCCAGATAATAAAAAACTATACTGTAAAATATCAGCTCGATCCGTTTATCCTCTATTCGCTTATCCTCCAGGAAAGCAGATACAAACCCGATGCTGTCTCAAATGCGGGTGCCTTGGGTATCATGCAGATTATGCCGTCAACAGCCTCACGGGTGGCAAAAAGTATAGACCTTACTCCGTTCTCCTCTCAAATACTCATGGATCCCCAGATAAATTTAGGCATCGGAACCTGGTATTTTAAACAGCTTATGGTGAAGTACAAAGGTAATTATGTTTTGAGCCTCGCGGCATATAATGCAGGTGAGAAGTCGGTCGACCAGTGGCTGGCGCATTCTACGGACTGTAATACTGACGAATTCATAGAGGACATACCATTTCCGGAAACCCGGCATTACGTAAAGAGCATCCTTTCAAATCTCGTTGCCTATTCGATGATATACGGAGGCAGTATCAATCTTGAAAAGCACCTGTACATGGAAGGCAGTTTCTTGAAAAACTGCCTTCCAAAGAAGTAGGATTACATCTCTACAGAATATTCCATGGTATCAAACCAGAAACCGGTTTTCTTAATGTTGTCAATCTCTGCCTGGATCATGGTGTAATGTGCTTCTTCCATCTCTGCAAGCCGCTTGAAGGTCGTCTGTATTTCGGGTAATGCCGCATTTTTTGCGTTGGTTGAATAATAATCAACCGCCCTCTGTTCAAGTGCCCGTGCAGTCTCAAGTGCGGACAGTTCGGTTGCATTCGCCTTGCCCATGGTCTGTATATCCTTCTGGCTAATTTTTGGCAGCAACGGTTCTACGGCCGAACGGTCAATCTCAATGGATTGCCAGCCTTTCTGTGCGATGATATTGTTGATCTGGTTATCCAGAAGTGTCATGTGTCCGAACTCGTCTGTTGCAAGCCGTATGAACATGTTTTTACCGCCTAGATCTTTTGTCTGACGTGCAAACTTAAGATAGGTTAAAAGTGCTTCTTTCTCAGACTCGTTGGCACCGCGTAATACCTTGAGTAACTCTTTATCTCTGTTTTCCATTTATTTACCTCCTGTTTAGTCTTCTGTAAGAACGTATGCATCGTACTCCAACTGGAGAGAATCGCGATGAGACTGTTCTTCCTTAATAAGCCTGTCGAATATCTTTTGCTGTTCCGGATCTTTAACAATATTCCGGATATCCGTATACAGTTTCGCCGACAGTGTCTCTCTTTTTATGGCAAGCAAGAGTATCTGCTGATATTCCATATGAAACTGCATATCATTCGGGAATGACTCGTGGACTGAATAGTCATCAATGTTCAGCACGGAAAGATCCATGAGCACTTCTTTCGACAACTGCATGCTTTCAAGCTTTTGCTTGTGAATGAGTTCCTGCCTTGCAAGTTGATCAAAAAATGTTTTGGCGTTCGATGTCTTCGCATTCTTTTTTGCTTCTGTATAGAAGTTATAGGCGTCCAATTCCCGCTCTATGGCGAACTGAACTATGTCTTTATACTGTTTATCCATAAACTCTCCTTAAAAGTTAAGCATCCTTATGAGAATGTAAAGAATATAAAATTAAATACAAGACGGTCAATAGATTTTTAAATATGTGTGTTCCTGAGCCGTCCGTCGTGTTTAAACGGACCGGGAAAGAAACCCGGCGTGTTCTTATACGAATACAATCTTGACCGGTTTGTTCTTCCCTGACTGAATGACATACGAGCCTTTTGTATCTATTTTATAAAAAATATCTTTTACCGGCGATCCGTTTATGGTAACCCCGCCTCCCTGGATAAGCCGTTTTGCTTCTGTTTTGCTTGGGGCTGCAGCCGCATCAACCAGGATCTGGTATACAAAAGCCTGCTCACCCGAAGATTTCAGTTTGAATTCCTGGAGTTCGTCGGGCACCTCTTTTCTGGAGAATACCTTTTCGAAGGACCCTTGAGCCTGCAGTGCCTCGTCAGAAGAATAAAACCTTTTGCACAGCAGCAATGCGAGCTGTTTTTTTATTTCCATGGGGTTTATTTTTCTCAGCCTTGACTGTCCTTTTAATTGTTCTATTTCATCCTGCGGCAGCTCCGTTAAAAGTTCATAGTACGTCCACATCAGATCATCCGATATACTCATGACCTTGCCGTAGATAGTATCTGCGGGCTCATCTATTCCTATATAGTTGCCGTATGATTTGCTCATCTTCTTTACTCCGTCAAGCCCCGGCAAAAGCGGCATGGTAAGCACAACCTGCGGCTGCTGGCCATAAGCTTCCTGAAGCACCCTGCCGACCAGAAGGTTGAATTTTTGATCCGAGCCCCCGATCTCGACATCCGCTTTCAGCATTACGGAATCGTATCCCTGCATCAGCGGGTAAAGGAGCTCGTGCATGCCGATGGGTTTTTTTTCAGAGTATCTTTTCGTAAAGTCATCCCGTTCGAGCAGTCTTGCGACCGTATACCGTGAAGTAAGTTTTATCAACTCCATCATGTCGAATTTCATATACCACTCGGAATTATACCGTACTTCCGTCTTGCCGGGGTCGAGTATCTTGAATGCCTGCATGGTGTACGTCTTTGCATTCTCCTGCACCTGCTCTCTGGTGAGCTGGGGCCTTGTTATCGACACACCCGTGGGGTCGCCTATCATTGCCGTAAAATCGCCTATCAGGAAAACAACGGTATGCCCTGCGAGCTGGAAGTGCCTCAGTTTCTCCATGAGTACCGTGTGGCCCAAATGTATATCCGCCGAGGTAGGATCAAAGCCGGCCTTGATGCGGAGAGGTCTGTCGGTTGAAAGCCGTTTTTTTAATTCGGTCTCCTGAATAATCTCAACAGAGCCCTTTTTTATAAGTGAGAAAGATTCCATAACTATGGTGAATAGATTTACAATTTTAAGCAATAAAAAAGGACGGTCTTGAGCGGCCGTCCTCTTTTCGTTCAGGCTTTTATTATACAGTTAACAGGGCAAACTGCGACGCAATATTGTACTGTTATCTTACCTGCCTTTATTTCCTCGTCATCCTCTGTGCATTTCTCAGGGTCTATTACATAGAGATCTCCTGGACTTATGGCTCCACGTGGACACTCAGGTTCACATACGCCACAGGCAATGCACTCCTCTGTAATCTTCATCGCCATGTCTATTTCCTCCTTTTTATAGTTTGAACACCATCTTTTAACATCTCCGGAAAGGTGTGGTCAATCATATTTAATATAATATTCTTTTTTTATATTTAAAAGTAAAGTTTTATTTCTATACAATTCCAATGCCGTTAATGCAAGCAACATCGCACCCGTCTTCATAACCGTGTAGGCTTCAGGCTTGTTTGCCTGGATCCTGAATGCCTCGGAATGTGCGGGACAGTCCGGTCTTGTTATTGCGAGGGTCGGATGAATCACCGGGATCACGTGGCTCACATTACCGATGTCTGAAGAGCCGAGTTCTTTATCCGTAAAAAACCGGTCGATCTTTACCCGCAGTTTTTTTAATTGCTTTTCAAAAAGTCGGGCAAGCCGGATATTGGGCTTCAGGGGATAATAAACATTTCCCGACCGCTTGATTGAATAGTCAAGGTTAAAGGCAATGGCCGCACCCTTTACCATATTCGAAAATCTTTTGACCAGTACGGCGTGAGATTCGAGATCTTTTGCCCTTATATAAAACTCCGCTTCTGCGGAAGCCGGAATAATATTGGCTGCACTTCCTCCCTGTTTTATGATCCCGTTTATCTTGTTCCCATCAGGCATGGTTATCCTGTTTATGTCGATGGCCTGGAAAAGGGAGAGCATTCCGGACAGGGCATTTTTACCGTTCCATGGATTTGCCGATGCATGTGATGAAATACCTTTCATTACAACGTTAAACCGTTCGAGCGAAAGAGATAATTTTACAATCTCCGTTTTATCCGCCGGATGTATCATCATGGCGGCATCCATGGATTTGAAGACCCCTTTGTTTGCAAGCTGTGCTTTTGCACCGACGGTTTCTTCGGCCGGACAGCCGACCACGGTTATCGTCCCTTCCGAAGGTTCTAAGACAGACGCTATGCCCAGAGCAGCAAGCGTTGTCATTCCGGAAATAAGGTGATGTCCGCACGCATGTCCAAGCCCTTCAAGTGCGTCATACTCGGCAAGGAGCGCAATACTGGGTTTGCCCGTGCCGTGCGTAGCTATAAAAGCAGTCGGGAGACCCGGGACGTCTTTCAGAGAAAAATCGTGTGACTTGAGCAGACGGCAGATTCTCGATTTTGCTTCATACTCGTGCAGGCCATACTCGGGGTGCTGATAGAGGTAGCGGGCGATATTCGCTGCTTCAGGATAAGCGCGCTCTATGGCTTTTGAGAGGGGTAGGATTGATATCTATACCTCCATGAGTTCTTTATTTTTTTTCTCGGCGAGTTCATCTATCTTCTTCATATGTTCATCGGTAATAGTCTGGACCTTCTTCTGCAGTGTTTTTGACTCGTCTTCGGTGAGCTGTTTATCTTTCTCCG
>JAKAHI010000094.1 GCA_021815065.1 bacterium
AGGAAAAAGATAGCAGGGAACACCATTATCGTACGGCGAGCGGCCAACGAAAAGTTCGTTGCACTCGATGATCAGGAACGCACACTTGCTCAACATACGCTCGTTATTGCCGACGAAAAAGTCCCAGTTGCCATGGCAGGTGTCATGGGTGGTAAATACAGCGGTATAACGGAGCAAACGGATCAGGTATTGCTTGAGAGTGCCGTATTTTCTGCGCCGGTCATCCGCAGGACCGAACGCAGCCTGGGAGTCAAAACCGAAGCCGATTACCGGTTTGAGCGGGGGATCGACCCTCTGCTTCCTAAAATGGCATCGGATTATGCTTCTTCCTTGATTGCCAGTCTGACGGGAGCGACGGTTTACAAACTCATTGATAATTGTGCGATGCGGTATAAGAAACGTAAAATTATTGTTTCAACCGACACCCTGCAAACCATCGTTGGTTTTCCACTGAATATAAAAAAGGTCCAATCACTCCTCGAATCAACGCAGTGCAGCGTAAAAAGGGTACATCCGAGAACGCTCTCGGTGGAGCCCCCGTCCTTCAGGATGGATATTGTGCAGGCAGTCGATCTCGGGGAAGAGATAGCCAGGCTTATAGGCTATGATAAAATACCGTCAATACTTCCGCAAAGGCAGGCTTCTCATGTTACTCTGCCCTCTGATTATAAATTCACCTCCCTGATAAGGGATTATTTTTTATCCATAGGATTTGATGAGGTTATAAACTATAGCTTCTCGAGTGAGGACGATCACGCAATGATCGGCGGCGAGGCCGCACGGCTTTCGAATCCCATTAACGAACAGACCTTCCTCATGCGGGCAAGTCTCTTGCCGATGCTCATTAAAAATGCCCAGTATAATATCTTCAGACAGATTGAGGATCAGAAGTTGTTCGAGATAGGCAAGGTGTACCTCAAACGGGAAAACAATTATGAAGAACAAATCCATATTTCGGGACTGTTGACCGGCAGGAGATTTCCGCTCGGATGGTCGTATCCGGACGACAGAGTCGATATTTTTGATGCCATGGGCGCTGTTGATGGCATAGCCGGACGGCTCAAGATACAGGACGGTATTACCGGAGAGGCAGGTTCCTCAGGTCTGCTTGCAAAAAACAATACCGTAGTGCTGAAATGTAAAGATATCCCCATAGGAATTGCCGGTGAAGTGGTGGAAAACATAGTGAACACCTATGGTATAAAACAGCGGATATTTGTTTTCGATATCTCTCTTGAGCCCTTACTTGCAAAAGCTTCTCTTTACAGCACCTACGCCAGTGTCCCCAAATATCCTTTTATTACAAGGGACCTTACCATGATAAAGCCCGTTTCTCTTTTATCCGCGCATATTATACAGGCCGTCCGGGCGCTCGCTCTGCCTCTGCTTTCAGAAGTTTTTCCGTTCGATCTATATGTTGACAAAAATAATATATCGGAGCATAGTATAACTTATAGATTTGTTTTCAGGGCCGAAGACAGGACTTTGACCGACGAAGAGGTTGACCGGCTCATGAAGATAATTATGGATACCATAACGGGTCATTTTAAGATTACGTTGAAAGTATAGAGGAGGCTTCTATGGCGGTAACCAAGGCTGAACTAGCAGAAATCATATATAGGAACATTGGGTTTTCAAAAAAGGATGCCACAGAGATCGTCGATACATTCTTCGATCTCATCAAGGAAGGCATCATCAGCGGGGAAAAGGTAAAAATAAAGGGCATTGGAACGTTTTATGCACGGTCGAAGAAAGAGAGACTCGGGCGTAATCCGCAGACAGACAAGCCGATGATGATATCCGCACGCAAGGTTATTGTATACAGGGCCGGTACCTCGTTGAAGAAGCTGCTAAAAGAAAATAAAATAGTCGCATCATCAAAAGATGATGGAGCATGAATTAAAAAACAAGGATTACTTCAAGATCGGTGAAGTAAGTAAAATCTCGGGAGTCAAAGAGTACATTATCCGGTACTGGGTTACCGAACTTCCCAGTCTTAAACCGGTGATTACGCCGACCGGTTACCGGCTCTTTAAAAAGAAGGATCTCGAGACTATTTTGGTTTTAAAGAAATTGATATATGAAGAAGGTCTTACGCTGTCGGGTGCCAAGAAGAGGCTTCTGGATAAGAGCAAGGAAAATGAATCCGATGGGCATGGTAGATTAAAGAAGAATTTTGATATGATAAAGCAACAATTATTAGATCTCAGAAAGATGTTCAGTGGAACGTGATTTCATCGGGGCGTGGCGCAGCCTGGCTAGCGCACTCGCTTGGGGTGCGAGAGGTCGCCCGTTCGAATCGGGTCGCCCCGATATCTGGATCCTGTAATGGCAATCAATATCCTTGTTACCAATGATGACGGTGTATATTCCTACGGTTTAAAAGCGCTTGCGAGAGAAATGAGAAAGATCGGCAACGTGTTTATCGTTGCTCCGGTAAGCGAAAAAAGTGCAACAGGGCATTCCCTCACGCTCCACAGGCCGTTGCGTGTCAGAAGAATAGGCAGAGACCAGACGTATGCGGTGAACGGTACGCCGACCGATTGCGTGAATCTTGCATTGAACGGCCTGCTGAAGGTAAGGCCGCAGATCGTTGTTTCGGGCATAAATATCGGTGCAAATCTTGCCGATGATATCACCTATTCCGGTACGGTAGCCGCTGCCATGGAAGCAACATTGCAGGGCGTTCCTGCCCTTGCAGTATCGATTGCAGGCAGAAGCAAGCTTTACTTTACGTCAGCCCGGGAGATCGCCTTAAAGCTGGTAAAAAAGATCATAAAAACCCCTCTGCCGCAGAATGTCCTTTTAAATATCAACGTTCCCAATATAGCGGGACACAAGATAAAGGGATACCGGTTTACACGACAGGGCAAAAGACAATATGGAGATTCCATCATCGAGAAAGTCGATCCAAGAGGCGAAAAATACTACTGGATAGGCGGCGACATCCTCGGCGATAAGCCCATAGAAAACTCCGATATTGAGGCAGTCGGTGAGGGTTACATATCGATAACACCCATTCAGCTCGACCTTACTGCATATAGCTTCTTAAAGAAGATGGCGAAATGGAACGTATAGCTGTTTTTGGGGAGGCCGGTGTTGATAGATAAAAAGCATATCGATGCCCTGGTCATGTACCGGGAGAAAATGGTGCAGGAGCAGTTGATCAACAGAGGGATAACATCGCAGAGGGTCCTTGATGCGTTCAGAAAGGTACCGCGGCACCTCTTCATAGAAGACGGTCTTATCTTCCAGGCTTACAGCGATTATCCTCTGCCCATAGCCGAGGGGCAGACCATATCACAGCCGTATATTGTTGCGCTTATGACGCAAAATCTGGATTTAAAACCCGATGATACAATTCTTGAAATAGGTACAGGTTCTGGTTACCAGGCTGCACTGCTTGCGCAGTTGTGTTCGAAGGTCTATTCTGTGGAAAGGTTCGGAACTATAGCTTCAAAGACAAGGAAATTGCTTGATGGACTCGGTTATCATAATGTAATGATCATTATTGGTGACGGGACCAAGGGATACGAAAAAAAGGCGCCCTACGATGGTATTATTGTTACTGCTGCTGCACCCTCGATTCCCGAACCGCTGCTCAGCCAGCTGAAAGACGGCGGACGCCTTATCATACCGGTTGGCAGCGAGCATACACAGGAATTGATCAAGGTTGTAAAACAGGGGGAAAGCTTTAAAAAAGAGTCACTCGGCGGATGCAGATTCGTCAAGTTGATAGGTGAATATGGCTGGGAAAAATAAATTATTGACCATGGTGTTTCTCCTTGTTCTGGCGGTCGTTTTAACGGCATGCGGGGTTCCGTACGGTGTATATCACACCGTACAGAAAGGACAGACGCTGTATAACATCTCACGGGTTTACAACGTGCCGCTCGAAGATATTGAGCGGGCAAACAATCTGAAACATGCAACGGATCTAAAAACCGGAGAAAAGCTCTTCATCCCGGGTGCAGAAAAGAAGTTGTACGTACCCCCGACTGTAGAAACAGCCAATAATCAGTCAAATCACGCCATTTCATACAAAAACGCCAATCAAAGCTCCTCTCCCGGGAATAACGTGCAGGGTCATGTAAACAGCCAGATGTCCTCTCGCAGCGGTGCACCGGCATTTATATGGCCATTGAAAGGTAAGTTGCTGCAGGGGTTTAATACGGCCAATGGCGTAAAACATGACGGAATAGATATAAAGGGGCAGGAAGGTGACCCGGTTTACGCTGTTGCAGATGGTACGGTTATATACAGCAATGACACGATAAGAGGTTACGGCAATATGATCATCATAAAACATAAGAACGGTTTTGTTACGGTATATGCCCATAACAGCGTCAATATGGTGACAAAGGGACAAGCGGTCAAACAGGGGCAGATCATTGCGAGGGTAGGGCATACCGGATATGCGACCGGATCGCACCTTCATTTTGAGATACGGCTGCATTCAATACCGGTGAATCCCCTGAACTATCTTCCGAAATAAACTATTTCAGCAAGAATTTTGCCACTCTTACGGCGGGCTTGATAATGTTCCGTCTGCACTGGTCAATATCGTTCCTATGATACTTGTTGATGACAACCAGTATCAGCCGTCGTATAGAGCGACACAGGGGACTGTGCCTATGAGTGTAGGTGATGAAAGCAAGCTTATCATAGACGTGTATACCCCCAATGGGGTAAACGAGGTATCAACTGAGGTTGTATCGGGCTCTGTGCTCGCCCTGTCCATTCTCAACGGCTACTCCTCCATCTCCCCTCTATCAAGAGGGGCCGGGGGTGTGTCTTCTTATACCCCCCTGACAAGGGGGGCTGAGGGGGTTTCTTCTCCCAATCCCATCTTCACCCAGGGCATGAACCTTCTTTACAATTCAGCATCCGATCAAGTGTCAAATTGGAACAGCGCCGAATCTGAGATTGCGGGGTTTAGTGGGGTGAGGGTAGTGCATCCGGAAGTATCCATTGTTGCAGCAAAGCCTGTTGTGAACATATCAACGACCCTTTGGATTGTCACAGGCATGCAGACAACCGGAGCTGCTATAGATGCGCTCTCCCGCATATCCAGTGCAATCCCGATTACTTCGGATACCGGGGTATCAACAAAGGGTTTTATGTATCTTTCAGGCTATGAAGGCTCGTACCTTGAGGAAAAGGCTTTTGAGGATGTACTGGGTGTAGAGTCCATATCCACAATGAAGCTTTTAAGGATTGCCGCAGGGCAGGGGATAAGTATAGTGACAATCAACCAGCAGAACATAGGCACTGTCTTAAACTCCCTCGCCTCAGAGGAGAGGGATGGGGTGAGGTCTATTCCGGGTCTTGATCCCACAACATCCACAGCTATTATCAGTAACATCCAAAACCTTGTAAATCAGGGGCTTGAGATTCAGATACCGATAAGCGGTACAACGTATCAGTCATTCACAGGCACCGGGTACATAGCATTAAATCTCACTACAGGAGAAGGCGGTTACTACCTGAGTGGTAACCTACATGGAGGAATGACAGTTCTTGCGCTTTCTTATTGGCCGCCTATTATTGGTATACCGATACTTTATCCGTATGAGCCGGTGGGACCTCCAGATACGAATCCGGATTCAGTATCTCAGCTTGTATTGGTAAGCCAGAACTGGGCAGTGGGCACAGTCGGGCAGTTTCTTGAAGCACCGTTGATCGTAAGGGCAGTGGACAGTGCAGGTGTTCCTGTCAGTGGTGCAACGATCAGTTTTTATGTAGGGGATGGCGGAGGATGCATTGCACCCTATGATATGTCTGTTTTACCCCTTCCACCACAGCTTCCGGTGCCGGTTTGCACGGATGGGACAGTCAGCGTGATGACTGGCTACACAGGAGAAGCAGGGGCATGGTTTGAGCTTGGCAAGTATACAAAGGATAACCCGATATACTATAAAGAATCTCTTCTTGCCCCAAGTGTTACGCAAGCATTGGTAAACACATTAAATGTAGTCAGTCAGAACAGTATAGGGCTTCAAGGCGGATATACAGCGATAGGAATACCAGATAAACCAGTGGCACTTATAAAAATTATGGATGCTTCTTCTGCAGTACTGGGCTCATATTCGGGATTTATCGCAGCGATGGTACAGGACCAGTATAATAACCCGGTATC
>JAKAHI010000095.1 GCA_021815065.1 bacterium
AGCTGTTTACCGGACGGGGAGGGTGGCCGATGCACATTGTCATGTCACCGGACAAAAAACCGTTTTTTGCAGCAACCTATATACCGAAAGAGACAAGGTTCGGTATTATCGGTATGCTCGAACTCGTTCCCATGCTGAAGAATTCATGGAAAGACCGTCGCAAGAAGTTGATGGAATCAGGCGATCAATCGATAGAAATACTCAGGAGCGGTTCTGAAAAGACTGGGGCAGGGAAACCGGACTCAAGTCTGCTCGATAGTGCCTATAAAGAGCTTGAAACATATTTTGATTCGCTGAATGGCGGGTTTGGGAATGCTCCAAAGTTCCCGTCAGCGCATCATCTTTTTTTCCTGCTCCGTTATTACAACAGAACAGGAAGCGTGAATGCGCTGCACATGGTAGAGAAGACTTTGTCGTCGATGGCTCATGGCGGCATATACGACCACATTGGCTTTGGATTTCATAGGTATTCTACGGATGCACGGTGGATCCTGCCGCATTTCGAAAAAATGCTCTACGATCAGGCCATGCTGGCCATGGCGTATACAGAGGCGTATCAGGCGACGGGTGGTGATGCGTACAAAATAACGGCAAAAGAGATATTCACCTATGTGCTTCGGGATATGACATCTTCTGACGGCACTTTCTATTCTGCCGAGGACGCAGACAGCGAAGGAATGGAAGGGAAGTTCTATCTCTGGACATTGAAAGAGCTGGATGAGGCACTTGAGCCGGATGATATCCCGACCGTGAGTGACGGCAGATTTGCGGAGAAAATATTCAATACAGAAGAGCCGGGGAATTACTTTGATACGGCGACCGGCGGGAAGACGGGGATGAACATCCTGTACACCGGCAGACCGGTTCCGGAGATTGCATCGGAATTGCACATTCCGGAGAACGTGCTCAGGCAGCGCAGAGAGAAGATCCGGCAAAGACTTTTTTTGGCAAGACAGAGCCGCGTGAGACCGCAAAAGGACGATAAAATCCTTACCGACTGGAACGGCCTTATGATAGCAAGCCTTGCAAAGGCAGCGGAGGCGTTCGGTGAACAGATTTATGCGGATACCGCTGCAAGGGCCGTGGATTTTATTCTTAGTAAAATGCGGGATCGTGATGGAAGACTATTCCATCGATATCGGGATGGTGAAGCTGCTATCCCGGCATATTTGAATGATTACGCGTTTCTGATATGGGGGCTCATTGAGCTTTATGAAACGACATTCGAGGCACGTTATCTTGCCACGGCTCTCGAATTAAACGATGATATGATCAAGCATTTCGCGAATGAGGAAAAGGACGGTTTTTATTTTACGGCAGAAGATGCTGAACAACTTCCGGTACGGCGGATAGAACTGCACGACAGCGCAGTGCCGTCCGGCAATTCTATAGTAATGCTGAATCTGATACGGCTGTCGAGGATAACCGGGAATACAAAGTTTGAGAACATGGCAGGGATGCTGGCGCAAAGGTTTTCCGGAAACGTCGTCAAATACCCTTCGGCCTATACCGGGTTTTTGTGTGCACTCGATTTTGCACTCGGGCCTTCGTACGAGGTTGTGATAGCCGGAAACAAGGACGCAGCCGATACCGGTATCATGCTCAAATCCCTGAGGAGTAATTTTATACCGGATAAGGTTGTCATCCTGAACGATCCGGGGCGCCCGGACGGTATAAAGGATATAGCCCCGTTCATACGCTATCAGACAAGCATTGGAGGGAGGGCAACGGCGTACGTTTGCTCGCACGAGCGCTGTGAGTATCCTACCACGGAACCGGAACGTATGCTTGAGCTGCTGAACATGAAATAGCCTGCTGTGCAGCTCGCGCCGCTTTGCAACTGCGTGTATTAGTGGATATTGGCAGCTGACTTGAGACTGTGCGTCAGAGCAATAATCTGTGCTGATGCGTTTTTATTGTTCTCTATCAATTTCACAAATGCGCTGCCGACGACAATCCCGTCTGCAAGGGCTGCTATGTTTTTTGCCTGCCGGGGCGTTGAAATGCCAAACCCGACTGCCACGGGTTTTTGTGTGTTCCTCCTGATCCACCGGATACTTTCGAATGCCGCATGGCCCATTTTTTTCTGGGATCCGGTTACCCCGGTCATAGATATATAGTAAAGAAAACCGCGTGTATGTCTTGACAGCTCCAGGAGCCTTTTTCTGTCCGATGTAGGTGCAGCAAGAAGGATCATATCAATACCGGATTGTACGGCATATTCCTTCACATGGTCGATCTCTTCAAGGGGCAGGTCCGGCAGAATAAGACCGTCAACACCGCTGCGTGCTGCGTCCTCGAAGAACCTTTTTGTCCCGTACTTGAGAACAGGGTTGATGTAGCCCATCAAAACGATAGGAATGCCGGATGTTTTCCGCAGGGTGCTCACGAGCGCAAAAATTTTCGAAATGTTCGTTTTTGATTGCAATGCGCGCTGTGCTGCTTGTTGAATGGTCGGACCGTCTGCAATGGGGTCCGAGAACGGCATACCGAGTTCTATAATATCAGCCCCGCCCTGTATGAGTGCACGGGCATAGGTAAGCGTCTTGGCCATGTCCGGGTCTCCCGCCATGATGTATGCTATAAAAGCTTTTTCGCCGCGTTTTGCCAGCGCACCAAAAGTATTTTTTATGCGGTCAGTCATGGTATTTCTTTAACCGTCCCTTATCGTTTATAAGATCGATATTTTCTCTGATGATGTCCATGTCCTTATCGCCCCTGCCCGATATGTTGATGATGACGACGGCTTTTTTTGGCAGTCTTTTTACATACGTTCTCGAACATGCAATCGCGTGCGCACTTTCGAGCGCGGGTATAATACCCTCTGTTTTTGAGAGGTATGATGTTGCCGAAAGCACCGCATCGTCATTTGCTGTATAGACCTGCAGCCTTCCCGTATCGTGCAGGTGGCTGAGCTCGGGGCCGACACCCGGATAATCAAGCCCTGCAGATATGGAGTGGGGGTTGATTATCTGGCCGTCACGGTCCATCAGTATCTTTGTCATTGTCCCGTGCAAGACACCCTTTTCACCGGCAGTGAGGGAAGCCCCGTGTTTGCCTGATTTTATACCGAGGCCGCCAGCTTCGACTCCTATGAGTCCGACCTTATCGTTTTTTATAAACGGATAGAACAGACCCATGGAGTTGCTGCCGCCGCCTATGCAGGCAATGAGGACATCGGGAAGTCTGTGTTCGGCTTCCATGATCTGTCTTTTCGCCTCGGTCCCTATAACGGATTGGAAATGCCTGACTATCTCGGGGTAAGGGTGCGGACCCGCTACCGACCCTATTACATAATGTGTGGTCTCGACATTGGTCACCCAGTCACGTATGGCTTCGTTCATGGCATCCTTCAGCGTCATGGAGCCCGAATAAACGGGCACAACCTTTGTCCCGAGCAGCCTCATCCTGTCCACGTTCAAGGCCTGGCGTTTGACGTCAAGCTCTCCCATATAAACTTCGCAGGGAAGACCGAACAGCGCCGCCGCAGTCGCAGTCGCAACCCCGTGCTGGCCTGCCCCTGTTTCTGCGATGATGCGTTTCTTGCCGAGTTTCTTTGCAAGGAGGACCTGACCCACGGTATTGTTTATTTTATGGGCACCGGTATGCGCGAGGTCTTCCCTCTTCAGGTATACCTTCGCACCGCCGAGGTCTGCACTCATCCTCTCTGCGAAATAGAGGGGGGTAGGCCTGCCGACATAATGTTTCAAGTAATACGAAAGTTCGTTTCTGAAGGAAGGACTCCGGGCAATGTGCCTGAATCCTTTCTCCAGTTCTTTCAACGCAGCAACCAGCGTTTCGGGCACAAACCTGCCGCCGTACTCCCCGAAATATCCATAGCTATCGGGCATATAATTTTTGTCCCTGGCATTTTTCATGGTGCAACTATACGTTTATCGGCATAGGGTGTCAACCCCGTCAGAAAATTTGGTATGGGGCATATATACCCGCCCTTGCTTACGCCTGAGAATAGCGATTGCAGAGCAGGCCCCTCCATGGTCCGGTTTGTTTTTTAACCCGGCAACTGAGATGCACAGTGCGGGGATTATCCGGCCTCTTCAACCCTTTTATGATCAAGGTACAGAAGAAATCCTTTTATGCGTTTATCCGGATAGATCTCCGAGATTATTTCCCTATACTCGTGTACCTGTCTTTTATGTTTATCGAGATCCTTAAGCCCGCCGGTCTTATAATCTATGATAATTGCCTCTTCCCCGGTTACAACAAGCCTGTCTATCCTTTTTGTCTCTCCCTTTTTATTAACGACCTCTTTTTCCGTAAAAACTTTTACCGACGGACCGGGATTGAACCATGATTGGACAGCTTTTAATGAAAGCGTTTCCTTGAGTGTATCCGGGGCACCTAATTGCTGTCTGATCCTTTCGTCCTGTATCAGAGAAAAAAGCCCGGTTATCTGTTCCGCCGGATTGCCTCCCGTTGCCGTTATCCGTGCAAGGAGTTCGTGGATGATGTCGCCCCGCCTTTCTTCGCTGTAATGTTCAAGACTGTCCCGGTCAGGCTGTTTTATGAATATATGGCTCTGCCATCGGGTGGATGCCGGTACTTTTTCAGGGAAGACATCTTCTTTCTTTTGGTTCTCTTCTAAAACAGCATGTACGCCCTGCTCGTACCGGTTGCTTGATGCCAGTTTGTTTTCGAAGAGCTTAAAAACGGGATTCTTTTCGTCCTGAATGAGAATGTACAGTTCTTGTTTCGCTCTTGTTGCCGCCACATAGAATGCGTTGAGTTCGTCCATGAAGGAAAGGGCACGTTCTTTGATATAAGCACTCACCGATGGATCCGCGTTCTGCATACTGTCTAAGATACTGCGATGGTCTTTGTTGGTGTACGACAAGCTGAGTTTGTCCTGCGACTCTATGATAAGCATGTCCGATTTACGGGCTTCCGGCGTGCTTATCGACAGTGCGGGAAGAATGACAACGGGGAATTCAAGCCCTTTTGACTTGTGTATGGTCAGAATCCTTACGGCGTTCCCGGACGAGAGGTTGACAAAAAAGCTGTTGTCGTCTTCCTGCCGGGTCGTCCAGAATTCCAGGAAGCTATCCAGGTTGTTGTCGCCTTCGTCCTCTCTTTTTTTGAGCATTTCGAGCAGGTGCATAAAAAAACCGGTTGATTGGTCAAAACGCTTATTCACGTTGAACCGCGCCATAAACTCGTGGACAATGTCATATACCGGGAGATAGCCGACCCCGTTCAGGAGCGGTCTTATGAGATCATTCCATAAAGCCGGCTGCCATTTTTTAAAGCCGGTATACAGATGCCCGGCACCGCGCTGCAGGAGGAACCAATCGGACAGAGTGCCGGTCGATATGCCCGATCGCACCGTGAAAATCTCTCCCGAAATAAACCCTGCAAAAGAGAGATCGTCAAGGGGATTGTTGAGGAAGCTCAGGAATGATAGTGTTTCCCGGATCAGAGGATGATCCCGTATATCAAATCCCTGCGCCGATTGAACGGGGATATTGTTCTGTTTTAATGCCCCTGAAAGCGTTTTTACCTCTTCGTTCGTTCTTACCAGAAGAGCAATATCAGAATAAGAAACGCCGCGATTATGCAGATCGGCAATAACCTCGCTCGTCCTCGCGATAGCGGCGGCTTCATCTCCCGGCTGCTCTGAGTCTTCGGGGTCGTCCGGGGATCTATCACCGGCGCTTATCAGATCTCCCCCCGGTTTCATGTATTCGATCAACAGGTAACCGCTGTTTTGCTGGAGGGTACGGTTCTGCACCGGTGTCTGGGATGAATTCCCGTAGACTGTATCGATGAGCAGCTCAAGGTGCGCGTTGATTTTTGATCCGACCGGATCGTCTTCCCCGGTCAGCATTTTTTTCAGAGAATCGGGACAGAAGGTCTCATTGAAAAAATGCACAAGCAAGGGGGCGGATCTGTGGTTGGAGCCCAATTGTTTTCTGTAGATTTCCTTGAGGACCGGTTTTATTTCTTGGTCCTCCGCGGCCTCGTCAAAGAGGCTTGCATCGCTGCCCTTGAATCTATAGATGGATTGTTTTTTGTCGCCGACATAGAAGAGAGAGCCGCCATTTGCAAGGGA
>JAKAHI010000002.1 GCA_021815065.1 bacterium
GCAGTTGTGCCAATACCGGAGGACCATTCTATAAAGACTCGTACTCGGTCCTGAAAGGCGTAGATAAGATCATCCCGGTTGATGTGTATGTTCCCGGATGCCCGCCAAAGCCCGAGGCCTTGATAGAGGGGATCATGAAACTGCAGAAAAAGATAATGGAAGAAAAGAACCTGGTGAAAAAATAATGGAACCAAAGAAGATTTACGGGATCTTGTCGGAAAAATTCGGTGGTAAGATAAAACAATTTGTTGAGAATACCTTACCTCCTTCCGTTCTTGTTGAAACCGATGCAATTGCCGATGTGTGCAGGTTTCTCAAGGAAGGAGACGGCCTGGACTTCACATCACTGATGTGTCTGAGCGGTGTGGATCTGAAAGAGCAGGGCAGGATGGCTGTTGTCTATCATCTCCACTCGATGAAACAGAAACATAAGATCACGATAAAAGTGGAGCTGGACAGGAACAATCCGCATGTGCAAACCGTGGAGCAGGTCTGGCCGGGGGCCAACTGGTACGAGCGCGAGGCATACGATCTTCTGGGGATTGTGTTTGACGGCCATTCGGATCTCAGGCGCATACTTCTGCCCGAGGACTGGGAAGGCCATCCTTTGCGCAAGGATTATGTGTATCCGAAACGATACCATACATGGGATGTTTAGATGACGAACGCCGATGAAAAATTCATGCAGGTAAATATGGGACCGCAGCATCCGAGTACCCATGGTGTACTCAGATTGCTGGTAACGACTGACGGCGAGGTCTTAAGCGGTGTAAAGCCGTACATCGGTTACCTCCACAGGGCACTCGAGAAGATAGCTGAGCGGGTGACATACCCGCAGTTCTCTCCATTCACGGACCGGCTGGACTACCTTGCCTCCATGAACTGCAACCTTGCGTATGCAATGACCGTGGAGAAGCTTCTTAACATCGAGGTCCCGCGCAGGGCGCAGATCCTGCGGGTTATCATGGCAGAATTGAACAGAATCTCGAGCCATCTGATAGCCTTTGGATCCTTTTCTTCCGATATGGGTGCTTTCACGCCTTTTCTCTTTGGAATACGGGAGCGGGAATTTATCAACGACCTGTTCGAAATTGCATGCGGGGCCAGACTGACGTATAACTATATTAGAATAGGCGGCGTTTCCAAGGACATTCCCGGCGGCTTTATCGAAAAAACAAGAGAGTTCCTTGATTATTTTCCTGCCAAGATAAAAGAGTACAACGAACTGCTTTCCTATAATGCTATTTTTATCAAGAGACTGGCAAACATCGCGGTCATAAGTCCTGATGATGCTTTTGATTATGGTATAACCGGCCCGAACCTCAGGGCATCCGGCATCAAGTGGGATCTCAGGCGTGAAGAGCCTTACCTTATCTATAACGAACTTGATTTCGATATACCGGTTGGAAAAGGCGAGATGGGCAAGACCGGCGATGCATGGGACAGGTACATGATGCGTATCTACGAAATGGAACAATCGGCAAAAATAGTCAGGCAGTGCCTTGATCTGCTTGCACCGGGCGATTACACTGCAAAGGTTTCCAAGGTACTGAAGCCTCCTGCAGGCGAGGTTTATGTCCGTGCAGAAAACCCGAGGGGAGAACTAGGCTTTTACCTTATCAGTGACGGCTCCACGAAACCGTACAGATTGAAAATCAGGGCGCCGTCCTTTGCAAACCTCAGTATTATCCCGAAACTTGCACGGGGCGTCATGATAGCAGACCTTGTAGCCATTATCGGAAGCCTGGACATCATTCTGCCGGAGATTGACAGATGACAGAACTTATAAACCGCATTCTTTCGGGTATGTCCCCTACCATGCCGCTGACGCGGTTGCTCATAACCATTCTTATCATGGTTGTTTCCGCTGCGATCGTACTTGCCGTTTCCTTACTCTATGAAGGCTTTGCTACGTATGCCGAAAGGAAGGTTGCAGGGGACATCCAGGCAAGGATAGGACCGAACCGGGTTGGCCCTTACGGACTTTTACAGTTCGTCGCCGACGGTGTAAAGCTGCTGCTCAAAGAAGATATTATTCCTTTTTACGCGGACAGATGGCTGTTCATTATAGCCCCGTATATTGTATTTACGGTTTCTTTTGCAGCATTTGTGCCCCTGTCGTACAGCGATCACGTCTCTATTGCAAACCTCAACGTCGGTGTGCTGTACATGATAGCCATCTCGTCTGTTGTCTCGATGGCGATACTGATGGGAGCATGGGGATCAAACAACAAGTGGTCGCTGTTCGGCGGTATGCGTGCAGTCGCACAGATTGTGAGCTATGAAATACCCATAGTTCTTTCCCTGCTTGCCGCTATCATTATACCGGCATCCCTGAGTATGCGGGACATTATCGCGTACCAATCGGGTGGTCTGGGTATATTCAGGTGGCTGGTGTTCAACAACCCGTTTACGCTCATCGCATTCTTTGTTTATTTCATAGCTGCCATAGCAGAGGTCAACAGGACGCCGTTCGACATACCGGAGGCGGAATCCGAGATTGTCGCAGGATACCATACCGAGTATACGGGAATGCGGTTTGCATTCTTCTTCATGGCTGAATACGGTGACATGTTCGTGGTCAGCGCCATTGCCGCTACGCTGTTTCTTGGAGGATGGCAGATACCGTTTATCGGAGGTATCCCAATGCCGGTATGGCTGAGAGAGGTACTTCAGGTCGGGGTATTTTTTACAAAGGTTTTTTTACTCATCTATGTCATGATGTGGATCCGGTGGACACTGCCCCGTCTCCGTGTCGATCAGCTTATGGAGTTATGCTGGAAATACCTCACGCCGATTGCGCTCTTTAACCTGATAGGGGCAAGCGTATGGGTATTGCTGCTGCATGATAGGGGTGTTTACGATATTATTGCAAGGGTGTTTACCCGCTGAGGGAGAACCGATGGCAGGATATTTTAAAAAAATGTATCATTCGATAAGCACCGTTCTCACGGGATTGGGTATCACCATCAAGTACGGTATAAATCCAAAGACAGAGGTTACCCAGCAGTATCCCGAGGTGAAAAGGGAGCCGCCGGAAGGATTCAGGGGCAAGCTGTTTGTCGATATCAATATATGTACAGGGTGTACTGCCTGTGCAAGGATATGCCCGGTCGACGCAATAACATTGAAGACGGTCAGGGACGAAAATAAGAAGCTGCGGCCCGTTCTCTTTGATATAGACAATGCCCGGTGTATATACTGCGGTCTTTGCGTTGAGGCATGCCCGGTCGATAACTGCCTTTACTTCGAAAAGAAATACGAGTTTTCAGCCTACTCAAAAGAGGATTTGATCTCTCACTTCGGGCTCGGCGAAGTAAAACCCGCAGAGAGCAAGACGGAAGATAAAAAAACGGAAGCTGGAAAAGAAGGGAAAGAGGCTGCACAATGAGCGTAAATTCCTACACGGTACAGGCGGTATTTTTTTATATATTTGCAGCATTGATAGTCGGTTCTGCGCTCCTGGTCGTCTTGCTCAGGAACATTGTCAGGTCTGCGTTTGCACTATTTTTTACCCTGTTCGGGGTCGCCGGTATCTACATACTGCTTGGAGCCGATTTCGTCGGAGTAACGCAGGTGCTTATCTATATAGGCGGCGTCCTGATACTCATCGTGTTCGGTGTTATGCTGACGCATAATGTTTACAGTGTGGACATCTTCAATAAGCTCGGCACACTGGTCATGGGTACGGTCAGCGCGATCGTTACCTTTACCATGATCTACTATGCGATCAAACCGGTGTCGTGGCTGTATATCGGGTATAAGGCGAATGCGCCGACTACCGGCCCGATCGGCAGGGAATTGATGACCAGTTATCTGCTGCCATTCGAACTTGCCTCTGTGCTTCTGGTTCTTGCAATGATCGGTGCAGCGTACCTGATACGATCGGAAGTCAAGGTAAAGAAAGCAGCAGGGAACGGCGGACCGCCGGGTGAAAGGCCCGCTGACGGCATAAGGAAGGAGAATTAGATGTTACTTTCAACGATTACCTTATCGGATTATCTTATTCTGTCCGGTTTATTGTTTTCTATAGGTGTCTTTGGCGTTCTGACGAGGAAAAACGCCATTGCCGTGTTAATGGGTATAGAGCTTATGCTGAATGCAGCGAATATCAATCTTGTCGCTTTTTCGAAATTTATCGATACCGGGCTCAACGGCCAGATATTTGCCCTGTTCTCGATCGTGATTGCAGCGGCAGAGGTAGCTGTAGCCCTCGCCATCGTAATATCAATCTATAAAACAACAAGGACCATAGACCTTGACAAAGAAGATACGTTGAAAGGGTAGGGATGATGAATATGAGAACAATCGCTGACAACGGATGTCCGCAAAAAGATATGTGTAGCGGGAGAACCTGGATATGATAGAACATTATATCTGGTTGATCCCGTTCCTGCCGTTGATCGGTGCTGCAACAAACCTTTTGATAGGAAAAAAATTACCGCATGCCGCCGTCAATATCATTGCGGTTGGCTCGATCTCTCTGTCCTTCGTACTCTCTGTCATCACGTATGTTCATCTTGTCTCATTGCCTGCCGAACAGAGGCAATTCGTCGATGTGGTTTACCCATGGATTGGACTCGGAAGTTTTCAGGTAAACCTTTCATTCCTCGTCGATCCCTTGTCTACCGTTATGATCCTGATCGTGAGCGGTGTCGGTTCTGTCATACACCTGTACTCCGTAGGCTACATGCACGGAGATAAACGGTACTCGCGGTACTTCGGATTTTTAAACCTTTTTGCATTTGCGATGCTTTTGCTGGTACTTTCCAACAGCATACTTTTGATGTTTGTGGGATGGGAGGGAGTGGGACTCTGCTCGTACCTGCTTATCGGATTCTGGTTCGAAAAAATCGAAAATGCACGGGCAGGTATGAAGGCATTTGTGGTGAACAGGATTGGCGATTTCGGATTTATTGTCGGTTTTCTGCTTCTCTTTACCGCAATCGGCATGAAGACAGGAACGTGGTCGCTCGATTACGGTGCAATAAAATCCAGCATAAACATAGTCCCGACGGCAATTCTGACGATAGTCGGCATTATGCTGTTTGTGGGTGCTACGGGAAAATCCGCACAGATACCTCTCTATATCTGGCTGCCCGATGCAATGGCCGGTCCGACCCCGGTGAGTGCATTGATACACGCGGCAACCATGGTAACCGCAGGTGTTTACATGGTTGCACGGATGAATTTTCTCTATGTCCTTGCACCGGATGCCTTACGGTTGATTGCCATTGTCGGTGCTTTGACCGCTTTTTTTGCCGCTACGATCGGACTTGTCCAGAATGACATAAAGAAGGTACTTGCCTATTCCACGGTGAGCCAGCTCGGCTATATGTTTATCGGGGTTGGGGTCGGCGCATTCGGTGCCGGTATTTTTCATCTTATGACCCATGCCTTTTTTAAGGCACTCTTGTTTCTTGGTTCCGGCAGCGTTATTCATGCCATGTCGGGAGAGCAGGATATAAGGAAAATGGGAGGGCTTGCCAAAAAACTGCCCATAACAACTGCGACATTCCTTATTGGGACCCTTGCGATAACCGGTGTGCCGGGATTTGCGGGATTTTTCAGCAAGGACGATATCTTATACAGTGCGTACATAAGCCCGTACGGCGGCAAGTTTATATGGCTGCTCGGTCTCATGGGTGCGCTCCTCACGGCATTCTATATGACCAGGCTTGTGATACTTACCTTCTTCGGCAAACCGAGAATGGATCACCATACAGCAGAGCATGTGCACGAATCCCCGAAGACAATGACCATACCGCTTATTATACTCGCAGTGCTGTCCGCAGTTGGAGGGTACCTCGGTATGCCCGGGGCGTTCGGCGTACATAATGTGTTTGCCCAATTCCTTGAACCGGTGTTTGCCTCGGGGTTTAAACTGCCCGAGGGCTCACTGTCGCTCGAGTGGATTCTGATGGGCATATCGGTGCTTGCAGCCTTTTCCGGTATCGGTGTTGCGTATTATTTCTATGCGGTGAATATGGAATTGCCTGCGAAGACGGCGGAAAGCTTCAAGACCGCCTATACCTGGCTTCTGAACAAATATTACGTGGACGAGTTCTACCTCAAGTATGTCGTGGGCGGAGTCATGAAATTAAAAGACCTGCTCTCATTGTTTGATTCCGGCATTATAGACGGTGCTGTCAATGGGACTGCAAAGCTCGGAAAAAAACTTTCGGATTTTGACGGAGCGTTCGACAGGATCGTTGTCGACGGCGCTGTCAATGCCGTAGGCGATGGGGTTGTGTCTGCTGGTGGTGTGCTGAGGAAACTGCAAACAGGTCTTGTGCAAAACTATCTCATCTTCGCCATTGTGGGGATAGCCCTGTTGCTTTCATTTGTTTTATTATAGGAGGAAGAAGAAATGTTGTCGAATTATCTTTTGAGCTGGATTGTTTTTACCCCGATGATTGGTTTTGTCCTCGTGCTGCTGATGCCGAGGGATAAGGTCGCATGGATCCGGTGGACTGCGGCGGTGTTCACGTTCATACCGATGATCCTGTCTTTTTACCTGTACGCCATCATGAACCCTTCGGACGGCGGATTCCAGTTTATAGAAAAATATTCATGGATATCGGCATTTAACATACAGTATTATCTCGGGATAGACGGCATAAGTGCACCCATGGTGATACTGACCGGCTTGCTTGGTTTCCTTTCGGTGTTTGCATCATGGAATATCAACAAGGCGCACAAGGCTTATTTTGCCCTTTACCTGCTGCTCGTTACCGCAATGTTCGGGGTATTCATGTCACTGGATTTCTTCCTGTTCTATATATTCTGGGAATTGATGCTGTTCCCGATGTACTTTCTTATCGGTATCTGGGGCGGTCCCCGGAGGGAGTACGCAGCCATTAAGTTCTTCCTCTATACACTGGCAGGTAGCGTGCTCATGCTGGTTGTCATACTGGCGTTTTATTTCAACAGCACGGATCCGTCTACCGGCAGGCACACCTTTGACATTGTAACACTCATGAATCAGGCAAATCAGGGACCGTTTATAAAGGAGTTCTGGATACGGCTCGCCATGTACATTGCCCTGTTCATAGGGTTTGCAATAAAGGTGCCGGTATTCCCCTTCCATACGTGGCTTCCGGACGCGCACGTTGAAGCGCCAACAGCTATCAGTGTCATCCTCGCGGGTGTATTGCTGAAGATGGGCGCCTACGGTCTTATGAGGATAAGCTTCCCCTTGTTGCCTGACATGGCCCGGTATACTGCAATCGGACTGGCAATCCTCGGCCTTATCAATATCGTGTATGGTGCGCTGGTTGCCATGGCACAGACGGATTTCAAGAAGATGATTGCTTATTCTTCGGTAAGTCACATGGGTTTTGTGATACTCGGACTTTCGTCCATGACCTTTATCGGTTTTAACGGTGCTCTAATGCAGATGTTCAATCACGGGATTATCACCGGGATGCTCTTTTTACTCGTCGGCGTTATCTACGACAGGGCGCACCACAGGGACCTCAACGGATTCGGAGGACTTGCCACCTATATGCCAATCTATGCAGGTATAACAAGCCTTGCATTTATGGGTTCACTGGGCTTGCCCGGATTGAGCGGATTTATCGGTGAGATACTGGTATTCCTGGGCAGTTTTAAGGTTTATCCAGTCATTGTTATTATATCGGCCACAGGGGTGATATTCACAGCGGCTTATTTTCTTTGGGCATATCAGAGGGTCTTTTTGGGTGCTGCGAACGAGAAGTATAAAGGTATCGCAGAGATAAACGGCAGGGAATTGTTTACCCTTATACCACTTGTTCTGATAGCACTGTTCTTCGGTGTGTATCCCGTGCCGTTCTTTAACCTTGTCGGGCCTTCGCTTTCAAAGTTGCTCATGATGGTAGGTCACTGATGGAGAAGATATGATGCACCGGGATTTAATCAGATCGCTTGTTCTCATAACGCCGGAGATCGTTGCCGCGCTGACAGCTTCTGTTGCCCTCATTGGGGCAATGCTGATGAAGCGTTCACGGGGCAACGAGGCTTTTTATATAGGTATAATAGGTATGATCGGGGCACTGGCGGCAACGGTAATACTGTACGAAAGGCTGACCCTGGATACGGCTTTTTATGGGATGATTGCCGTAGATCCCTTCAGTCTTTTTTTCAGGATTATTGCATATACTTCGATACTGTATGTTTTGCTTATGTCGTTCAATTCAAGAGAATTGAAAGACACGGACGGAAAGTGGGAGTTCGTTGCCATCCTTTCGGGCTTCGGTATCGGCATGTCCATGATGGCGAGTTCTCTGAACCTGCTGATGATCTACCTTTCTATAGAGCTGCTCAGCGTTATGTCCTATCTGCTTGTATCGTACACAAAAGGTGTGCGCCGTTCGAAAGAGGCGGGGCTTAAATACATCATATACGGTTCTATAGCTTCCGGATTCATGCTCTACGGTATGTCTATTTTGTACGGCATTTCTCATTCCCTTAACCTCCGGGAAATTGCATTAACATTCATAAATTCAAATTATCCGCCTGTTACCGTTTATGTCGCAACGCTGTTTATCCTTGCCGGCTTTGGATTTAAAATAGCAATGGTCCCCATGCACATGTGGGCCCCGGATGTTTATGAGGGCGCTCCAACGCCCATAACTGCTCTCCTTGCGGTGGCTTCGAAAGCCGCTGGTTTTGCAGTACTCCTGCGGTTCTTCTATACGGCGTATATCAGTTCAGTGAGCATGACGCAGTATTATGCACAAGTCAGTCCTATTAAATGGCTGACGGTTATAGCTATCATTTCCGCGTTTACCATGACTATCGGTAATATCGTTGCGATACCGCAGAACAATATCAAGAGACTGCTCGCATATTCCAGTATAGCACACGCAGGGTACATGCTTATCGGCGTATCCATTATTTCGAAAGCTGCTATAGGTTCGATACTGCTTTATCTTGCGGTTTATTTCTTCATGAATCTCGGTGCATTCGTCGTTGTTATGGTCGTTGATAACAATCTGAATTCTGAGGACATCAACAGTTACAGCGGGTTGTCCCAGGTAGCACCGGGGTTGTCCGCAGCCATGGCTGTATTCTTGTTTTCCTTAACCGGCATACCCCCGTTTGCAGGATTTATCGGAAAGGTGGTCATCTTTCTCTCTGCTATAGACAAAGGGCTCTATTGGCTGGTGATTATTGCTGTGCTCAATACGGTTGTGTCGTTATACTATTATGCGCGGGTGATAAAGAAGATGTATCTCGAGACTGCCCCTGCGGATATCCAGCCGATCAAGGTCGGTATGCTCCCGGCACTTATTATCATAAGTTTGCTTATACCGACTATTCTGTTCGGTATTTGGTGGGCACCGCTGCAGAGCTTTGCTCATTTTTCAAGTTTTATGTATTAACCCGAAAAATGCAATAAGGAGGTTTACTTATTCGCTCAATCCCGCGATCCACCTGATATCGATACATTTCCATATAGAAACGAGATTTCAGTCCTCTGTATGTTTACCCCGTTAGAAACTCAGAAGATAATATTTTGTACGACAATAGATTGAAAATTTATTATAAAAACATCTGTATTATTCTGACATTTCTAACGGGGTTTATATGCAATTACCCGGTATGGTTTCCTCATCGGATTTTCGAAGAATACCTTTATCTGACGCGGGATTATCGCTCATTGCATAAACCTCCTTATTTTACAATCGCATTTTTCGGATTAAAGCACTTTCAAGAAGAACCAGTAAACGGTAATGTTCACCAGGGTGAGCGGGATACCTGCCTTTGCAAATTCAAAGAACGTCAAAGTCTCTTTTGATTTTTTTTCCGCAGTCTGTATGATGATGATGTTGCTCGCCGCACCAAGAATGAGCAGGTTGCCTGCAACCGTGCTCCCTGCGGCAAGTGCTGCCAGTACCTTCGATGATGCCCCTGCGTGCATGAGAACCGGCAGGTAAAGCGCTACCATAGGCACATTGGAAATAAGCTGACTGAGCAGGACGCTGATTCCCAGCACGGAATGAAGGGATGTTATGCCGCTGGTGCCGCTTCCGGCGTAGCCCTGAAAGAAGCCGGTCAGCCACACGCTCTTCATGAGAACGAACATCGCCGCAAAAAATATGAGGGTATACCAATCAACTTTATTTATGATTTTGGATCTTTTCGTGCTGAATATCAGAATGGGTAAACACCCGATAAGTGCAATATAGGTTACGTTGAAATCGAATCCGGAGTGCAGCAGGGAGAGTGTTGTTTTTAAAGCAGCCAGGAGAATTACCAGGACAAGGGAATATTTCGAAAGCGTCGCAAGCCCCTTGTCTTTGAGCGGTTCATAGATGTGCTGTAACTTGTTGCCGTGGAACTCTTTTTTATAGAGTATCTTCAGTATCCAATACGCGGCGGACAGATTGATGATCGTCGGCAAAAAAAGATATTTGAAAAAAGTTATGAACGGGTTTTGAAGATTTCCGTTTACGGATATGAGAAGGTTCTGCGGGTTTCCTATCGGGCTCATGACACTGCCTGTCGTTATGGCGAAGGCGAGCGTCAGGAGCAACACCTTTGGATTTATTTTGTGCTTTTTTGCAAGCAGGATCATCAGGGGAGTTCCTATGATGGCGAGTGTATCGTTCATGAGGAGCGCTGAAGCGAACCCCATAAAAAATAATATTCTTACTATGAGGCTGTCCATCGATGGAGCGTCCCTGAATAACCGGTACGAAAGGCGGGAGATATAGCCGCTTTCTTCAAGTGCAGCACCTATCACAAACATGCCGAACAGGAACAGAAGAACATCGATATTTATGGCATTCCAAGCCGTTGCAAAGGGAATGCTTTTCGTCAGCAGGACAACGATTGCACCCAGGAGCATGATCTGCCAGATCTCGAATCGAATATTGCCGATCTGCCGTATTGCTATCAATAGAAAAACAAGAGCCAAAACTATTATGGGGACCGGTAGAGGTTCCATGTCTACTTATTGTTTTTATTATTCAGGTGCGGCATTCCGACGAGCCGGTGCAACGATGGAGAAACCCGGCGGCTGTTCTTTATTGCAGCGAGGGTGAACAGCTTCGCTTTTTTTACCGCCGCGGGCTTATCATATCCCTTTATAAGGTATGCGGTTATTGCTGAAGACAGGATACATCCTGTTCCGTGAACATCTTTATTCAGAGCCTTTGCCTCGAAGAAAATATGCCGTTTCCCGTCCATATACAGGTCGAGTCCCTTTTGAACAAAATGTCCGCCTTTTATAACCACCGCTTCCGTACCCTTATCCAGGAAATATTTTGCCGAAAGCATCATATCATCCTTATTCTTTATTTCTACACCCGATAGTACGGATGCCTCAGGTATATTCGGTGTGACGATTGTGCAAAAGGGAAGCAGAGCGTTGATGGCATATTTTATATCTCCCCGGGAGAGGGAAGTGCCTCCTGAGGATGCGAGGACCGGATCGAGAACGACATTCTTTAACCTGTACCGGTGTATGGTTTCGCGGATGAGATTTACCGTTTTCCCGGTGGAGAGCATACCGATCTTCACACCGTGTACACGGCTGTTCCCGAGTAAAATACCGAGCTGCCCTCTCAAGACTGAAAGTGTTACCGGTGCTATGCTGTTTACCGTGTCGGTATTTTCTTCGACGATGGCCGTAGGTACGGCAAAGGCATAGATGCCGATTGCCGAAAAAACCTTAAGGTCCATAAGAAGTCCTGCACCGGCGGAAGGATCGAATCCGGCTATGATTAAACCGTTTTTCATCATTGTTTCTTTATGCTCAGCTTCATCATTTTTGCTTTTAAGGTGTTTCTGTTTATACCCAGCAGCAGGGACGCCTTAACCTGGTTGTTGTTGGAAAGCTTCAGTGCCGTCTCGATAAAAGATTTTTCTATTATAGGCATGACTATCGAGTAAAGGTTGACTATTTTTTTGTGGGTGTGTTTCGAAAATAATATGGCTAATTTTTTCTTAATCAATTCGTCGAGCCCGAGATTTTCTATATCCATATCTGCGACCTGGACGTCCGCATCTTTATTGTTTATTACGTTCCCATTCTGATTTATCTCCCGGTGGAGATTTACGACATAGATCGCCCGCTTTAAGGTAGCCTCTGCAGTAACGGGATTCAACGGTTTCTGAAGTATGTCGAACATACCGTTATTGATAAGTTTTGTGGAAAGTATTCCCTTGTTTCTCGGTATGATCCCTATAATGACTATATCGCTTTTTATTTTCAATATTTGTTCTATGGTTTCTGCCAGATCTATCGAGCTGCCCGTTATATCTATGAAGATTAATCTGTAGATCTTCTTATGGATGAGCTCAAAGGCCAATTTCATCGTTTTTACAACGCGCATATTCAAACCGTTTTTTCTTATCACCTTTAATAAGATGGCGGGGGGATCGTCGTTTGAGAATATCAGTGCCTTTGTCCTATACATTGCCTGCCTCAAGGAAGCGGTCAAAAAAACTATTTATTAAATGTATGAGCGGTTCCAGGCTTTCCATGGTAACCGCCGCAGCCCTGAAATCGGAGCTATATTTTGCACCAGTCAGTGGAGAGACCTGCCCACCCTTCGAGTAATGTACCAGATGCTTGCGAAAAAGTTTGATACCTTTTTGTTCACCGTAAAACGTGCTCATCATACGTACATGTTTTATCATTATTTCCCTGATAGTTGAAAGTGCAGGTAAAACGTATATCCCTTTCTGCAGGTAGTCAACGATCATCTGAAATATCCACGGGTTGCCGATTGCACCTCTGCCTATCATGACGCCCGCGCATCCCGATTGCTCTATCATAGATTTTGCATCAAGCGGTGAGAGTATATCGCCGTTACCGATGACCGGTATTCTGGATATCTTCACGGCATCTATAAGGCTCTGCATGTCGATCCCCTTTTTAAAGCCCTGAGTTTTTGTCCTGAGATGTATCGCAATTGCATCAACGCCGCTTTCATTGGCAATATCTACGATCTGGAGAATATTTTTCGAAACCTCATCCCATCCTATTCTGGTTTTGACGGTAAACGGGATTGTTATTGCCTTTCTCATCTCGATGAGAATCTCCCTGAGTAACTCAGGTTTCTTCAACAGCGCCGCACCCGAGCCATTTGCTACGACATTGCGAGCCGGGCATCCGAGATTAAGGTCGATGACATCAGCCCCTCCATCTTTTGCTATTTGTGATGCGCGGACAAGGGTATCTATCTTGTTTCCGAGGAGCTGGACGGCTACCGGCTTTTCTTCAGGGGTGTGCTCCATCAGCATTTTCGTCTTTTTGTTACCCCGGACCAGGGCTTCTGCGCTTATCAGTTCCGTATAGACAAGACCTGCACCCGTGCTCCTGACAATCCTTCTGTACGGGCTGTCCGTATAGCCGGCAATGGGCGCCATTACATAAGGTTGTTTTATTTCTATAGTACCGATTTTTAACATAAAGATGAAGGTTATACTATGTATAAAAGGTAAGATTGGCAATAAATTAATTCGAAGCTTCCGATCTAAATGTTTGACAACTATTCCGGTGGAGTTTATAATGTTTATCAGTAGCATGCATACATTGGAGCTCACGTCAAAAAATGTTTTTGTCTTTGCTTTGGTAGAATCTTAATAAAAGAAAGAAAGGATGAAATCCATGATAAAAAAGATGTTAATCTTCACTGTCGGTATGATACTCGGTTACAATGCTTATGCAAACGCGAGTGTTTTTGATATGTTCGGGGTGGACGCAACGGGTATCGCAATGGGGAATGCACGGACAGCTTCAGCAAATGATTGGACCGCTACCTATTATAATCCTGCGGGCATGACCCAAACGAAAGAATCGGAGGGAGTGAACTTCCTTATTGCGGTTAATCATCTCTCGGTAAGCCCTTTTGGTTCAGGATTGCAAAATAATGACAATAAAGATATTGAAGGCATTTCCGTAGGTATGACGCATACTTTTATAGAAGATTTTATCCACGTCGGCATCTCGTTCTACACGCCTTTGGGTGATACGCAGCAGCAAATAACCCATTATGCAAATGCGAACGAGGCGTTTCTTACCAATAAACTGTATTTCGAATTCCTTGAGAATACCACGGAACAGCAGATCATACTTCCAACGATAGCCTTCAAGGTTCTGCCGTTCCTGTCCATCGGGGGAGGGATTTCCCTTTTCATTAAATCAATGACCTATTCGCATGAATATTTTCCAAACCCTCTCAACCAGTCACAATGGTATATGAACCTAAACAATACACAGCAATATACCTATGTGGCGAACCTCGGCATTCTGTTCCATCCGTCCGATCGTTTCAAGGTCGGTTTTTCCTATATGAGTGCGGATGATTTTCCGATTGTCGGTGCAGCCTTTGTTCACCTGAATGCCCAGGGACTGCCTATTGCAAGCAACTTTACACAAACCATAAACACAATCTTGTTTTATTCGCCGGCACACGCTTCTCTCGGAGTCATGTTCAAGCCCATGGATAATCTTGAACTGAATGGTGATCTTACCTGGGTTGGCTGGTCGAGTTATATCAATAACCATGATGTCAAACCCCAGCAGGAGTCTTATACCGATCCCTCTACCGGGGTTACCTACGCAGGGCAGTCTTTCAGTGACATATACATACCGAAACTGGGCGTAGCCTACAAGCCTGTAGAAACCGTGTGCGTTATGGCCGGTTACGAGTATCAGCCCACGCCGGTACCACCCCAGATGAGGACTACAAATTATGTGGACAATGTTAAAAATGTCCTGTCAACAGGTGTCAGTTATATCATGCCGTACAATGAAGGGCACATCCATTTTACCGTGGACTTTCAGGGCATCATACTCGGCGACAGAACGACCCGTAAAGTAGTAGCTATCGATGCAGATCCGAATACCCCCGGTGTTCAAAACCCCGGCTATCCAGGCTATGAGAGCAAAGGGTACATTTATGATACGGGATTCGCAATAAGCTATGAGTATTAGCAGTCATGGAGAAGAGGAAACAAAACCGGGTATTCGCGAAGTTTACCTCAGGCATGAACGGCTTATCATTGCAGTATTCCTTGTAATCTTTCTCTCCTGCAGTTTTTACTATGTAGATTGGCACAACCACCTGCTTTGGAAAGAAGGGGTGAAATTCTATAGCCTGACAACAGGGGTAGACCGGGCTATCCCCTTTACACCGGCCTGGGTCTGGGTATACCTGCTGTATTATCCTTTTTGTTTTATGCCGCTGTTTTTACTGAATAATATAGATACCTTCAGAAGGGTGGCAGGGGCATATCTCATGGAGTTTATCATAGCCTTCATCGTTTTTCTGTCTTTCCCCGTAAGGATGATACGGCCTGTTGTTGTTCCGGATACATTGAGTACAAAGATGGTCGGCATCATTTACAGGATAGATCCCGGATTCAACGTATTTCCAAGCCTTCATGTTGCAAATTCCCTGCTTGTTGCTTTGATATTTTACCGCTACAACAAACCTCTCGGTATATTCTTTCTGCTCATTGCCTGTTTGATCGCAGCGTCGACCCTGTACGTAAAACAGCACTATGCAGTCGACGTCGTTACCGGCATTCTTGATACGGCTCTCGTTTATCCTTTGATCTTTTGGGGACACAGACCCGAAAGGAATAAAAAAGCACTTCAGCCGGCTGCCTGAAAAACAATATTTTAAAATATATCTTGACTTGTATACAATGCTGTGTTTTTATATGAATGAATAATCATTCATTATGGAGGTAGGTATGAAAGACAGTGGAAGAGATGCTGTGATAGTGTCAGCAGTACGGCTGCCGATAGGCAGGGCAAAGAAAGGCTCTTTTGCAAAAACAAGGCCTGATGATCTGTTTGCCACTGCAATAAAAGCTGCCTTGAAAAGATTACCCAAATTTGATTACAAACAGATAGAAGATGTCCTGTGCGGTTCTGCCTTTCCTGAGGCGGAAGAGGGCATGAATGTTGCCAGGGTAGCAAGTATACTTGCTGGCTTACCTATCGAAGTACCGGGGACGACAATAAACAGATTTTGCGGTTCTGCAATGACCGCCCTTCATAAAGCTACCTATGAGATCATGGGAGGGGCCGGCGATATCTTTATCGTTGGAGGTACCGAGAGCATGACCATGATACCGATGACCAGTAATAAACCGTCTCCCAATATTAAATTTGTACAGGACGGTTCAACATTGCCGAATGTATATATATCCATGGGTGAAACTGCCGAGAATGTTATAGACAGATACGAAAAGAAGTATGATCTTAGTCGTGTAAAACTCGATACGTTTTCCTACAATTCTCATAAAAAAGCGGTTGCTGCTCAGGAAACAGGCAGGTTCAAGGATGAAATCGCTCCGGTTGTGGTCAACAAGTCAACCGGGGATATAGAGTTGTATGATGGCGGTAAGATTGCAGAAGGATGGATGCTTGTCGATAAAGACGATTGCCCCAGGGCAGATACAACGGTTGAGGCATTGGGAAAATTAAAACCGGTATTCAGGGCAAAGGGCAGGGTAACGGCAGGTAATTCATCGCCAACGAATGATGGCGCAAGCGTCATGGTTCTTATGGCATCATCGAAAGCAAAAGAGCTCGGGATTAAACCTTTAGCAAAGATCCGCGCAACGGCAGTAAGAGCACTGGAGCCGGAGGTCATGGGATTAGGACCTATATATTCAACACAGCGTATTCTTGAGAGGGCGAAAATGTCCGTCAAGGATATACAGCTTTTTGAGATAAACGAGGCATTTGCATCCCAATCAATCGTAAGCATAGAAGAGCTCGGTATTAACCCGGACATCGTAAATGTGAACGGTGGAGCTATAGCTCTCGGGCATCCCCTCGGCATTTCAGGTGTCAGAATACTGACGACACTGCTTTACGAAATGACGAAAAGGAATTTGAACACGGGTCTCGGCACCATGTGTATAGGCGGGGGGCAGGGTATAGCAACAATCATTGAACGGTAAATTTACAGGAGGAATTGTTATGAGTTATCAGATAAAAAGAGTAACGATTATAGGTTCGGGAGTCATGGGCTCCGGTATTGCCGCACATCTTGCAAATGCGGGTATACCTTCATACATACTTGACATAGTACCGAAAGAGCTTACCGAGGATGAAAAAAAGGCCGGATTGACCCTCAAAGCCCCGCAGGTAAGAAACCGGCTTGCACTCGCAGGTATTGAACATGTCAGAAAAGGAAAGCCGGCACTTATATATTCACAGAAAGACCTAGCATACATAACTCCGGGAAATATGGAAGATAATCTTGATTTTATAAGTAAGTCTGACTGGATTATAGAGGTAGTTACAGAAAGGCTTGATATCAAGAAAAAGGTTTTTGATCAGGTAGACAAGTACAGAAAACAGGGCTCAATTACGAGCTCCAATACATCGGGCATAAAACTAAAGGATATGGCAGAAGGAAGAAGCAAGGATTTCAAAGAGCATTTTATGATTACGCATTTCTTCAACCCGGTCCGGTATATGAAACTGCTTGAATTTATCGTTGGCGATGAAACGAAACAGGAAATGGTTTCTTTTATGCAGGAATTTGCCGAAAACGTACTCGGTAAAGGGGTTGTTTACGGCAAAGATACTCCAAACTTTATAGCGAACAGGGTAGGAGTATTCTCCATGCTCGATACGATGAAGGTCATGGTCGAAGATAAATACGGCATAGATGAGGTCGATGCTATCGTCGGCAAGCCGATGGGCAGGCCGGGCAGCGCAGCGTTTGGTACGGGCGACCTTGTAGGTCTTGATACTCTGTATCACGTATCGAATAATGTCTATGAAAACACACCCAACGATGAAAAGAGAGACGTATTTAAGGTACCTGAATTCATAGAAAAAATGGTGAAACAGGGCTGGCTCGGGGATAAATCCGGGCAGGGTTTCTATAAAAAAATTAAAGATGAAAAGGGCAAGAAAAAGCTGGTCCTTGATTATAACACCATGGAGTACAAAGATTCTCAGAAATACAAGTTCGACTCCCTCACCATGGCAAAGAATGCTGAAACCCCGGAAGAGAAGATAAAGATTCTTGCATCCAGTGATGACAGAGCTGCAAAGTTTGCATGGAAGGTAACGAAAGATACCCTCGTCTACGCAGCCAACAGGATACCCGAAATAGCGGATGATATCGTCAATATAGACAATGCGATGAAATGGGGATTTAACTGGGCACTCGGTCCGTTTGAAACATGGGATGCTATCGGTCTTGCCGGCTCTGTAGAGAAAATGGAGAAAGAAGGAATAAAGATTTCCGATAATGTAAAGAGGGTATTGGAAAAGGGATACGGCAGATTTTACCTTGATGTCAAAGGCGAGAAGTTTTACTTCGATTTCAAGACAGGGACGTATCAGCCGATCGTAAGAAGAAACAATGTAATTTCCCTTGAAAGCCTCAAGAAAAAGGGCATGATTTTGAAAGAAAACGGCAGTGCACGCCTCATCGATATCGGTGACGGCGTAATCTGTGTGGAATTCAATTCCAAGATGAACGCCATTGATGATGATTTGATAGCTATGATCAACAACGGTGTAGATATGCTGGAGTCAAGACGGGACATTGTCGGCATGGTACTCGGCAATGAAGGCGAAACCTTCAGTGCCGGTGCGAATATCTTTTTAATCCTCATGGCTGCACAGAATAAAGAATGGAAGTCGCTGGAAGGTGCTATCGACGGTTTACACAATGCAAATATGAGAATGAAATATGCAACCAAGCCTATCGTAGCTGCGCCGTTCAATATGGCACTTGGCGGCGGATGTGAGGTAAGTATGCATACGCATAAAATAAGGGCATACGCAGAGCTTTACATGGGGCTTGTTGAAGTCGGTGTCGGTGTTATCCCGGCCGGTGGAGGCACAAAGGAGCTTTACTTAAGGGCACTGGGAGACAATGTTGTCAAGCCTGACCCGATTAAAGCTGCAATACATACCTTTGAGACAATTGGTATGGCAAAGGTTTCTATGAGTGCAAAAGAAGCTTCCGAATTATACGGATTCCTCAGGCCGACGGATCAGATCACCCTGAACAAGGATAATTTGATCTATGATGCAAAACAAACCGTTCTGGCAATGGTCAAGGAAGGCTTTAAACCATTAAGACCGAGGACCGATATTGTTGTTGCAGGAAGAGAAGCTCTGGCAACATTAAGACTCGGGGCTCGAAATTTAAAACTTGGTGGTTATATTAGTGAGTACGATGAGTTTGTAGCGGATAAACTTATAAATGTTATAGGCGGCGGTGATGTAGCACCCGGTACGGTTATAGATGAACAAAGGCTGCTCGACCTCGAGAAAGAAGCATTTTTAAGCCTGTGCGGTGAGCAGAAGACGCAGGACAGAATACAATACATGTTGATGAATAATAAACCCCTCCGCAACTAAAAAACGGTGCAGATCTCGGTCCCCTCCGGAGGTCTGCACCACCCCTCTCTTATTTTGTAATCTTTTTAATTGACAATTGCCGAGTCACTGTATAAGTTGTTTTTCGTGTTGATTGTTAAGGTAGAATTATTTCTTAAATTATAGAACAGAAAAGAGAAAAAAATATTATGGATAAAATATTGGACAGGATCTGGAGATTTTTTAGTTCCGTAAAGCTTGCGATTGTGCTGATACTCCTCATTATTGCTACGGCTATTATCGGAACGGTGATACAACAGGGGCTTCCCGATGAGGCCTATATACAGCATTACGGTACAGCTACCTTTAATATTCTGAATTCAATAGACATCTTCGATATGTACCACTCGTGGTGGTTTGAGCTGTTGCTCTTAACATTCATCGTGAATGTACTTGTTTGTACATGGGAAAGACTCCCCGCGATCTTTAAAATGTTCTCAAATCCAACGCTGAAGCTGCCTTTGGAAAAAATGAACGCATTCAAGGAAAAAGAAACCATATCCTATAGTGGAACGAGGGATGCCTTCATTAAAAAGTTAATACAGAAGCTCAGGGAAATATACAAAGCTCCTATTCATAATGATGCAAAAGAAGGGGATTACCTTTATCTTGAGAAGGGCCGTGTTGCGCGGTTTGGACCGTACGTAACCCATATCAGCCTTATCATTATTTTTGTCGGTGTTTTAATCGGGTCTTTTTTTGGTTTTGAGGGATATCTTAACCTTGTTCCGGGAGAAAGCTCGTCCATAGTCAGAACAATTCGTGGGAATAAAAAAATTACACTTCCATTCTCAATCCAGTGTAATCACTTTAATGTCGAATTTTACAAATCCGGCATTCCAAAGGCTTACAAAAGCGATCTCAGTATAATTTCGGACGGTAACATAGCAGCCAGAAAGGTAATAGATGTGAACAAGCCCTTGACTTACAAGGGTATTACCATTTATCAGGCGTCATACGGTCAGGCAGGCGCAAGTAGTTTTAATCTTGTATTACAGAATGGACGGAAAGGAGAAAGCGACGTTTCACTGAACCTGAATCAGCAGTACAAGATCACCAACGATACCTCTATTGCCGTACTTGATTACACACAGAATTACCAGGGGTTTGGTCCAACCATTCTGCTCGGTGTTTATAAAGGCCAAAAACTTGTCAATACTTCCATATATCTCCAGAAATATCCGGATTTCCATGGTGCGGAAGCCGTTGGCGGGTACAGGATAAAATTCGTCAAGGCCGACGAGAGTTTTTATACAGGCTTGCAGGTTGCCAAGGATCCCGGTGCACCGTATGTGGCTGCCGGTGCCATTATGCTGATCCTCGGTCTTATCATGTCATTTTTCAGCTACCGGCGGAGAATATGGATATTTATTCCTGATGATACGTCTGACAAGACATTCACGATCGCCGGCGTTGCAGACAGAAATAAGTATTCCTTCGAGATGGAATTTGAGAAGATTATTCAAGAGCTTAAGAAAGGGGTAAAAGAATGATAAACATGAGTCAGCACACAAATACGTTATTGTTAGGCATAGCTACCTTTGTCTATGTCGGGGCGATGTTCCTCTATTTATTCGGGCTTGTCTTTAGAAAGAAGTTCCTCGATATATCGGGCTTTGTTGTTTTTGTGGGGGCGTTTTTGATTGAGACAGCAGGTTTGATTGCAAGGTGGATAGAATCGTATCATCTTGAGTACGGACATATTCCCATAACAAATCTTTATGAATCTCTTATTTTCCTTTCATGGACCATAGCGCTGACCTATATCATCGTGGACCTAAAATATAAGATAAGAAAACTCGGATTCCCAGTCTCTCTTACCGCTTTTATATTTATGGCATACGCATCTTTTTCTCCGGACGTAAGCAGCAGGATAGAGCCTCTGGTCCCGGCATTGAAGAGTAACTGGCTTGTATTTCATGTCATAACAAGCTTTTTTGGTTACGCATTCTTTGCACTTGCATTCGGCGCATCAGTATTTTACTTAATCAGTGATTGGTACACGAAGCACACAAACGGAAAAGTACTCTCCTACCTGCCTTCAACCAAAGTTCTTGATGAAATAAGTTATAAACTTATCATTATAGGCGAGATCTTGCTTGCAATCGGTATTATTACCGGTGCAGCATGGGCGGATTATGCGTGGGGCAGATACTGGAGCTGGGATCCCAAGGAAACCTGGTCTTTAATCACGTTTCTGATTTATGTAGTTTATCTGCACCTCAGATATTCGTGGGGATGGCACGGCAGGGCTGCGGCAATTTTTGCAATCCTTGGTTTTGCTTTTGTTCTCTTCACCTATCTTGGTGTAAATCTCGTACTCTCCGGTTTGCACAGCTACGGGAGTGCCTGAGTTATACAGGGCACTATAGCCTTGAACTATGAAAATACTTATAGCGAGCGATTTCGATGGGACGATAAATAAAAAGGATCTCGGAGAAGAATTCGGCAAATTAATTGAAAGCTATTCGGACCTCAAGGAAAAGTTTATCAACAATAATCTGAGCGTTCCCGATGTTTACAGAAAATTACTCGATGTCGAAGGTATGTCCTTTAACGTTATCAGGGATTTTTATGTAAATCAGGCAAATATCGATGAACACTTTATTCCTTTTTTAGGTTTTATCAAGAGCAAGGAAGTTGCCCATATCATCGTAAGTGATGGTTTCGATCTGCTGATAGAGGAAACCCTCAGACACCACGGCGTAACGGATGCTCTCTGTATATTTGCCAATAGTATGAGGGATAACGGCAACAAAGTACTTATGGATTTTCCTTTCTGGGACAATGATTGTGTCTTTTCCGGGGTATGCAAAAAGCGGATATTAAGGGCATTGAAGCCTTATTTTGACAGGATTATTTACATAGGTAACGGCTATTCTGATATAGATGCGGTCCCGGAGGCGGATATCGTATTTGCAAGGTCGATGCTGAAATCATACTGCAATGAAAACAAAATACCGTCCTTCTGGTACGACAATTACGGTGATATCGTAACAAGGCTCAACCGTGCATACAAGGGTATTATTTTCGATCTGGACGGTACGCTCATCGACTCTTTTTCTGCAATATATGAAAGCTTTAATTATACGATGGAAAAGCTTGGCTTACCGCAGTATTCATACGAAGATGTTTTAAAAACAATCGGGCTCCCGCTCGAAGATGTTATGGCAGGTATTCATGGGGTTGATGACTCTGCTCACGCGGTGAGTATGTTTCGCTCGCACTATGAAGAAATCTACCTTGATAAGACGACACTGCTCCATGGCGTACAGCAGGTAGTCGAAAAGCTTTACCATGACGGCTACCGAATGGCGGTCTCAACCAATAAACTTGGAAAGTATTCCCGTTCTCTGCTTGAACATCTGGGCATAGGAAAATATTTCAAAACTATTGTTGGCATCGGGGACGGATTGAGGAATAAGCCGTATCCCGATACGATTGAAAAAATACTATCTGAATTCGGACTGCCGAAGGATGAGGTCGTTTATATCGGCGATTCTCTCATCGATGCACAAACAGCGGTTAATGCAGGCGTTCACTTTATCGGTATTGCTACGGGTCCGGTACCGTTTTCCGAGCTGACCGGTGCCAGGGCAGAGGTAGTCCTCGATAATTTTTCCAGGCTTCCTGTTTATCTCACCCCGCTCAATGAAGAAACTCAAGATTAACAATTAAAGATTAAATATTGAATCTTTAATCTTTAATTGTTAATCGTCTCTACTGATTTGACATCTCCTTTTTTAGTGATAAAATGCATAATTTGATATGATAGCTTCTACGTTTAAAACGATAACACAGGAACAAATTCAAGAGGTTGTTACACGGGAAATATGGCAGAGGGGACACCGTTATTTCAGGCGGAATGCTATATTGTCTTTAAATCACAATGATTACACTATTACGGCCTCTGTTCAGGGAACGGCAAACTATCCTTATCATGTGCATATTGTCGAGTCTGACCATCAAATATCCTCTATGAACTGCACCTGCCCTTACTCATCGAGATGGGGCTGGGTATGCAAGCATATCGTTGCCGTACTGCTCGCATGGATCAATCAAAGGGATGCATTTCTGCATCCATCTTCCCCGGAGCATTCGGGCCAGGTTATAAAAGAATATTCCAAATCCGGCGATGTCCCATTAAAGCCGTTAAATCCTTTGTATGGTATTGTATCCTCGTGGTTCCCGCTGTCCGAATACATAAAAGCGTATGTTGATCTCGAAGACGGAGGGCCCAAATTGAAACTTACGCTGATTTCTGAAATAAACAAAAGGACCGCTGTCCTGATAGTGCCTGAGGATGAAAGCCCCGATATGCTACAAAGGCTGCGGGGAATCGGTGGCGTGAGTTTTTCCGAGAAGGCTGGAAAAACCGGGTTGATACGTCATAAGGTGTCTCATGAACTTTTTGCTGATTATGACGAACAAGGGAGGTTGGTACTTACTCCGGGTTACAGAATAAAGGACGAACAGGGAAAACAAACATTTGTTGCGCAGGATGACCCGGGTTATGCACGTATCAATGACCGGTGGTTGTGGGCCAATAATACGTTTATCATGATAGAACAAATTCCAGAAGAATTCGCTCCTTACTTTCATGGCGAAAAAACTCTTCTCTATACCGGCACGGATATCGTTGATTTCTTTACCTATTCGATGCCTGCGCTGGAGCATAAAAAAGGCTTTGTTCCCTCGGAACGCATACAAAACACCCGGATACTGCCGGAACCACAGCTTCAAAGGGTAAGCGTGGATGAGAGCGGCGATTGGTTTTACCTTGCCCCTTATTACGAAACAGCAGGCGTGTCTTTGAATATAGACGAACTTATCGGACAGAGGAACAAAGATGGATTTATTAAAAAGGATAATAACTGGGTTTATGTGCCGGATAGTCTTGTAAAAAGATGGAAGGACATTGGCAACAGGGAGGGCGGCAGGATTAAAGTTTCGAGATTAACGTATACAAGATTGAGGGCCGAGCTAAACAGCAGTGTCCCGGTAGAGGAACCTTTACCCGTGAATCATTTTTATTCGGTCCTGAACCGCATAACCGGAATTACGGATGCTCCGCCTCTGTCTGCTATGAACGGGAACTTAAGGGACTATCAGAAATCGGGATATGACTGGCTGTATTTTTTATATAAGAATCAGCTCAATGGTGTGCTTGCGGATGAGATGGGGCTTGGCAAGACACATCAGACCATGGCTCTCCTCTCGTCGATCTACGGAAATGGTACGTCTCTGCCTTCCATCATCGTAGTCCCGACATCCGTAATGGATCACTGGGAGTCTAAACTACGGGAGTATTTACCCTGGATCGTCATTAACCGGTATTACGAAAAAGACCGTTCTCTTGCGGTTGTTCAACCGTATCATCTGCTGCTGACCACGTATACCATTCTGTCGCACGACATCGAAGTATTGTCGAAACAGGAATGGGAATACGTTGTACTCGATGAAGCGCAAAAGATAAAAAATTATACGACGAAGGCATACAAATCTGCCAAGCTTCTCAATGCCCGTCACAAGCTTGCCCTGACCGGCACACCCATCGAGAACAGGCTCACAGAGTTGTGGTCGATCTTTGATTTTCTTCTGCCCGGCTATCTCGGATCCCTTAAAAAATTCACGCAGGATTATGACACACCGATAACAAGGCAAGATGATACGGAAAAAACGAAGGTCCTGAAGAAGGTCATACATCCGTTCAAATTGAGAAGATTAAAATCAGATGTTCTGGATGATCTGCCTTCCAAGATTGAGGACGTACGCTATTGTACTCTTACCCCGTACCAGATCGCCCTCTATAGAGGTCTTATCGATGCGAGAGGGAAGGCGCTTATTGAGAGGCTCGGCGATGAATCGAAACCTGTAGCTTATCTGCACATTTTCGCCCTGATAACAAAGCTGAAACGGCTTTGCGATCATCCCGTGCTCGTTACAAAAGACCGGAACAATGTCTACACCTCCGGCAAGTTCGATTTATTCAAAGAGATCATGGAGGAGGCAATAGATTCCGGCGAGAAGATCGTCGTGTTCAGCCAGTATCTTGAAATGATGACTCTTATAGAACAATGGTTGAAAACCAAGCACATAGTTTTTTCGTCCCTGCGCGGTTCTACGCATAACCGTGCAGGGGTTATAAAGAAATTCCAGGACGATACCGACTGCAGGGTGTTCGTCGGCAGCCTCATGGCCGGCGGTCTCGGCATAGATTTGACCTCGGCATCCGTAGTCATTCACTATGACCGGTGGTGGAATGCCGCGCGGGAAGATCAAGCAACGGACAGGGTCCATAGGATAGGGCAGAAAAAGAGTGTTCAGGTCTTTAAGCTCATCACCCGCGGGACGCTTGAGGAGAAAATAAATATCATGATAAAACAAAAATCAACGCTCATGAACAGCGTTGTAGAGAGCGACGATGCTATTCTTAAAAAATTGTCAAGGGCTGAACTCATAGAACTCCTTCAGTCACCCCGGTAAACCCGGAAAAGGCCATTCAGTGAATATCTTTATTTAACGCTAGTTTATAGATCATTGCATAAACTTCCT
>JAKAHI010000096.1 GCA_021815065.1 bacterium
TCTTCCGTAGTTTTGTGATGCTCCTGGGGTACATCTTCCGAAGTTTTATTTTGCTCTTCGGGTATTTCCTCTGCAGCTTTTTGTACCTCAACCGGTGCGGCTGTTCTTTCGATAATAAATTCTTCTTCTGCTTTTGTTTCTGTTTTTGTTACCGGAGGCTTATGTACCGGTTTTGGCTGTTCTTTTTCATTGATCGCTGTTTTCTGAAATACAACATCATCTCTATAGGTCCAATTACTATGAACCACCTCATCGACAACTCTCGAAGATTCCATTAATACAAATTCCGTATTCATCGGTTCAATGAGTTGGGGATCGTACTCTATCTTTTTTGGTTCAAACTCGTAGTTGCCGCTTTTCAGTGCATACATTCTGTGCAGGGAGTCATACGTTATGGACAGAATTAATCTTTTCATGGACGATACGGGCACTGAAAATCGTTTCGGTATATCCGCTTCGTTGATATCTTCCTTCTTTATCCCCGCCATCAATACCTTGAATTGACCGGACCCGAGCAATCCTGCTTTATGAAGCCTCTGTGCACTATATCGGGCGGGTGCTTCGATCATGGGAACGGCCCTGATGATCATACCGTTTTCTATCATGATCTCAAAAATATCATTTTTATCCGGGCCCTGTATATGCAGCACACCGGTAACTTGCTGCGAAGTAACCATCTGTATAATGGATATAATATCAAATGTACCGATCGATCCCTTTAGTACCATTTAGCCTCCGCTTTAACGGTAACAAAAATATTCAACAAATATACGAGTATCAGGAAGAACAGGCTCAATGTCTTTACCATACCGATGTACGGATTGAATACCGGGAATATCGGCGTTATAAGCCCGAACGAGGTCATATATTCCACGAGAAGATAGCAGGAGACCGACAACAGCAGCATACCCCGTATCGTCTGCCCCCTGAGGATGCTGCCGCTCCCCGGTACAAACAGCGATGAAGCGATATTGATAATTTTCAATCTCTTTTTCCACCGGTAGACCCTCTGCGTTATTTCGATCCTTTTTTTGTTGTCTTTTATTTCATTTTTTATATAAAAACGGAGGCAATCATTACAGATCGAATCCCTGTATTCGTCGCTCCTGTTCAAAGGATTGTACAATCTGCCGCACGATTTGCACCGGAAATACTTTGTAATGAATTTTGACAGAACCAGTGTCCCCACGAAGAAAAACAAAAGCCACAGTCCGAGAAACGGCAATTGTTTTGCAGACGGCCATTTTATAAGCCGGCTTACCATAACATCCGCGAGTCCTATTGCCGTAGCATTGTGAAAGGTATCTTTGAACATGATCAAAGCAAGCTCTCCGGAGGAAGGGAGCGCATCGACAAATATCCTGTTTATGCTGGCTTTCTGATAGAGCGAAGCGGCATAGCTGAATTGTGCAGGATCTATGCTTTTCGCACTGTCGAGTTCATTGGTCCCCTCTATATTCCCCTTTATAAGGTACAACTGTCCGAGATTATACCTTGCAGGGAAATATTTTGGGTTTACCGAAACAGCCTGTTTATAGTCACTTTCAGCCCCGGGAGTATTCCCGGTTGCGTATTCGAGATTTCCTATATTGCTCAGGACCACGGGCAGGTTACCGTACCCGTTGTCCTGGAGCCTTTTGTAGTATACCTCAGCTTCCTGGTAATTGCCCACTCTCTTATAATAAACACCCATATACAGGTTGCTGTAAAGGTCCCCCTGATGTTCGTCGGCATACGCCTTCAAAGTTTTGATATCCTGTGCGGAAACATTCCCGTATTGTATGTTCATGATACCGGTAAAGGGTTCTTCCTCGGGTTTTAAGATAGTGGCAACGATGATCAGCAATACAAACGTAAGTATGCCGAGAAAAACTATGAATCCCGCACTCACGATGCGCTCCGTTGTTTTTTGATAGGTAAACGTGAGAAAAAGCCAGAGGACCAAAAGCCAAAGGAACCCTGTCCCAAACAGGAACGGAAGCGCCAGGATAACGATTGAAAACAAGACAACTGCATACGCGGGTATATACTCCGGAAGGAAGGACTTTATCGACGAATAGATCTGCATCGAATATCTGATTATAAGGAGCAGGGAAAAGATAAAAAGTACGATCAGGATTGAAAGGGTAATATTGATGAGTCTGTTCGAAGCGAACCTCAGGATATTGTAGGGATCCTGGAAAAAGGCCGTGATGGCTTTCGACAGGTTTATGACCGCAAGGGTATAGTCCGCATTCCTGCCCCGGAGCATGGAATAAGAAAGTTCGAAGTACGGTTCTGACATCGATGGTGACAGGAGTATTGCAGAGTGCAAAAATTTCTTCTCATGGTGCTCTTTGTATTTATCCAGCAAGACGAAGCTGTAGGGATAGAGATTCATAAAGCCGTCATTGATTTTTATTTCGTTTACTTCCCGGACTTTTTGTTCGATGCCGCTTTGTGCCGTGTCATTGCTGACCCATGCATTGTACAGAGCATCCACGAAGGTTGTCCCGGACGGCACGGTTGCTTCCTGCGTTGGAGAAACAGCCGCCGTGGAAGTGATCGCCGGATATTTCTGCAATTCAGGGGATACCGTCGTCTGGGTGAAGCAAAATGCACGGGGAACAAAAAGCATAAGATGCATCACTATCGGAAAAACCGCGGCAATGAGTAATTTTTTGTTAACCATAAATGCTGATATTTTATATACCACCCCGGCAAATTAAGTCAATCCTGCTCTGCGGAGTAATTGTTCCATTTGACTTTATCCCTGCAGAATTTTAGAATTGACGTTACAATGAAGAACCACGCAGTAAACAGCGTGGATTCTTCGTTGGTATGGAACATGTTAATCGTATAGTTCGCCCGACCCTTGCCCCGCTTGGGTACCCCGCCGCTGTAAATAGCGGGCGGGCACACAGCAAAGCCGGGCCGGGCGAACACCCAATCAAAATGGAGGGTGTATGGAATTGGCATATAGCAACATACGGGAGATGATCGAAAAAAGGGCGGCGGACAGCGGAGACAAGGCCTACCTAAAATTTTATGACGATGTCGTAACGTTCCGTCAGTTTCATGAAAGGGTCAGCCGTTTCGCAAACGGATTGAAATCGATCGGGGTAAAAAAGGGCGATACTGTCCATGTCTATATGAATAATTCCCCGGAATTCCTCTATGCCGCACTCGCGGCAAACGTGCTTGGTGCTATTGCCGGCCCCATAAACTGCTGGTGGAGTGCCGAAGAGGTAAAGTTTCTGCTGAATGACTCCGGGGGTAAGTTCCTTGTTGTCGATTCCGCGTACTACTACAATATAGAAGCTATACAGCATGAACTGGCACACCTTCGGCATATCGTTTATCATGGGGAGGATACGCCTGCCGGGACCGTTTCCTATAACGCCCTTATGCAGTATCCCGATACCCCCGGGGACACAGAAATACTTCCCGGCGATGACGCCTTTCTTTTTTACACCTCCGGCACAACCGGCAAACCCAAGGGCGCGCTGCTGACGCATGCCAATGCACTGTATGCGGTTATGGGTATCCGCTCTGTTCTCCAGTCCGATGAAGAAACGGGGGACGAAGTCGCTTTGATCTTTTTGCCTCTTTTCCATGTCAACGCCATGATGTCCTTGATCAGTGCGCTCTATTCCGGCATCACCATCGTTTTAAGAACCACATTTTCTGCTTCGGAATTCGGAGAGGTTGTCGAACGGTACGGTGTAACGTTTTTCAGCGGGGTCCCTGCAATTTACAATATCCTGATACTGATTGCCGATGATGTAAAAACACATAACCTCGGCAGTTTGCGGTTCGGTGTGTGCGGCGCAGCACCGCTCGCGGAAGAAACATTTAAGAAATTCGAATCGACGTACGGGATTAAGATCATCGAGGGATACGGGCTTACCGAGGGAACGGTTGCAAGCACGCTGAACCCGCTCAACGGAGAGAGAAAGATCGGTTCCATAGGCAAGGCCCTGCCCGGACAAGAGGTAAGGGTCGTGGACGATAACGGCAAAGAAGTACCGGTGGGCGAGACGGGCGAGATTGTCATACGCGGCGGAGCGATTATGAAACGCTACCACAAAAGACCCGAGGAAACCGCACAAACCATCATCGATGGATGGCTGCACACCGGCGATATTGGCTATGTCGACGATGAGGGCTATTTCTATATCATCGACCGGAAAAAAGACCTTATCATTCGCGGCGGTGAAAACATATATCCCAAAGAAATCGAAAATGCGCTCTATGAAAACCCAAGGGTTATGGATGCTGCCGTTATTGGGGTTTCCGATAAGATTATGGGCGAGGAGGCAAAGGCGTTCGTCGTCACAAAACCGGGAGAAAAAACAACCGAGGATGAGATAAAAAGTTATTTGCAAACGAAGCTTGCCCCTTTTAAAATACCGAAGTATATCGAATTTGTTGACGATTTGCCTAAAAATATTATTGGTAAGGTACTGAAGAAAGAACTCAGGCTGAGAGAAAAAGAAAAGGCGAAAAAGGAAAACAAGATTGGCAAATGATTCACTGAAAAAGGCTGCCAAAGAGATCGTAAAAAAAGGTCATGTCGTAGCCTTTACGGGCGCCGGCGTTTCTCAGGAAAGCGGCATACCGACCTTCAGGGACCCCGGCGGATTATGGGACAGGTTTAATCCCATGGAATTCGGCACCACCCAGGGGATCATCGAGCTCGCAAATAACAACCCTCAAAAACTTATAGATTTTTTAACGGACTCCATCAATTCTATCGGGAATGCCCCCCCGAACCCCGCACACATTGCGATTGCAGAACTCGAAAAGCTCGGATTGCTCGACTGTGTCATCACCCAGAATATCGACAATCTGCACCAGGCGGCCGGGAGCAAACATGTCATAGAGGTCCACGGCAACATTTATGCATTCAGGTGCACCCAGTGCAATGAAACATTCAAGTTCACAAAAGACGATTTTATCGGCTTTCTGAAAAAGGCGATCGTAGAGCTCTCCAGCGGTTCCATGGAACGCATCGTCAACACCATGCCCGCATGTAAGTGCGGCGGCAAGGCAAGGCTTGATGTCGTCCTGTTCGGAGAACCCGTACACATGATTCCCGAATCTTACATGGAGATAGAGCAGGCAAAGGTGGTACTTATCGTCGGCACATCGGGCACGGTATATCCGGTCTCGGAAATACCGAGGTATGCCAAGAAGTCCGGTGCTGTCATCATCGACATCAATCCGCGGGAAACATTTTACTCGGACATAGATAATTATATGTTGAAGGGACCGGCGGGTGTCGTGTTGCCGGAACTGCTCGTTCAAGTCAAGGCTATGTTATAATAAACTTAACAGGGAGAATAAAATGCCGGAGTTAACATCAAAACAAAAAAATTACAGATTACTGATGACCTTGCTTTTCTGGACGTTCCTGATAGTAGGCCTGTCGTTCTATATTGTACCGAACCATGTCATAAACGTATTTAATATTGTTTCCGAAAAAACAGGTTACTTTCAGTCACTCCCCCCAAACGTGGAGAAATTTTACCTCGATCTTGCCGTAGCGTATATGGCATGTGTAACGGCAATCGCCTATTTGATAAGCAGGGATGTTCTGAAAAACTTAAACCTGACACCTGTTTTAATTGTCGGGAAAACCACGTCGTCCCTCATCTCGCTTTTAAGCTTTTTTCTCTATCAGAAGTCACTGCTTTACCTGTCCAATTTCGTTATCGACGGCAGTATTGTTCTGATAGTCCTTGCGTTCTACCTGCCGGTCAAAAAAGAACTTGATAGTTGAACCATCCGGCATAATTTCTCTCAGTTTTTTAGTATGAACAGTCAAAGACACGTTCATCTCATCATAACCGGCCGTGTCCAGGGGGTCTGGTTCAGGGCAAGCACCCGGGAGGCAGCCGATAATCTCGGTATAAAGGGATGGGTAAAGAACCTGCCGGATCTTTCCGTAGAAGTAGACGCTGCCGGTGAACCTGCGGATGTAGAACAGTTTATTCAGTGGTGCTACAAAGGCCCGCCCG
>JAKAHI010000097.1 GCA_021815065.1 bacterium
TATAAGGGCTGTCACGGATATGGATAATAATACTGTCTATAAAACGGAACTGCAATTCAAACCTGTGGGCAGCGAACAGGCATGTTATGTCGTTACGAATGTGCTTCTCGGTAATGAGACAGAAGGCACGGGCAGGGGGCTGCGGCGGTTCGACATCCAGGGACAGTATTCCGGAAAAACCGGTACGACGAACGATTTCAGGGACACATGGTTTGCGGGATACACTCCGGATGTCGTTGCCGTTGCCTGGTTGGGTTATGACAACGAGGCAAGGATCGGGGTGCCGGCTGCAGCAGTGGCTTTGCCGGTTGTCGGCAGATTTCTCGGCATGTATACGCACCGGTACGGAGGTAAAGACTTCCCCGTGCCACCGGGCATAAAGTTCTCCTGCGTTGACCGCTCCACAGGCTTGAGCGGCAGGAATATAACGGATTGTGTTCAGGCCGCGTTCATATCCGGGACAGAACCGAGCGAGGGTGCAATAAACAGTATCATGGACTGGTTCAAACATCTGTTCCGCAAACAAACCCCTTAGAAAATCAAGCCATGTCCGGTTCCCGGTTTCCTTTCACCCGGCTGTCACACGGTGTTCAGCCCATATTGACAAACAAACAGAGAAAAGATATGAAAACAAATCATGTCCGATTTTAATAACAGTTTAAATAAACTGTCCGAAAACATCGAAAAGGTGATTGTAGGGAAAAAGGACGTAATAGATCTTGCCGTTATAACCCTCTTGTGCCGCGGGCACCTGTTGATTGAAGATGTCCCGGGCCTGGGCAAAACGATGCTGGCAAGGGCCATCGCCGGTTCTCTGGCACTTCATTTTAAAAGAATCCAATTTACTCCGGACTTGCTCCCGTCGGACATTACCGGTGTATCCATCTATAATCAGAAAAACGGTGAATTCGAATTCAGGTCAGGGCCGGTGTTTACAAATATCCTTCTTGCGGATGAGATTAACAGGACGACACCGAGAACCCAGTCCAGCTTGCTGGAATCCATGGAGGAGTCGCAGGTCACGATAGACGGTAAGACTTACCCGCTCCCTGAAACATTCATGGTCATTGCCACCCAGAACCCCATTGAGCTCCAGGGCACATATCCTTTGCCTGAAGCGCAGCTCGATCGGTTTTTTATGAAGATAAAGGTCGGGTATCCTTCGATGGACCAGGAAGTGAAAGTAATGGAAATGCAGGTGAAGGAACACCCGATCCATTCGATTTCATCCGTTCTTTCCAGTAGCGAGCTGAAAACAATGCAGGATGCGGTGAAGGACGTTTATCTGGACAAATCCGTCAAGGAGTATATCGTCCAGATCGTCGATGCCACGCGTGAGCATACGCATCTTAACCTCGGAGCAAGCCCGAGGGGATCTATTTATCTTATGAGGGCGTCCCAGGCGATGGCCCTGCTGCAGGGTGTGAGTTTTGTTGAGCCGTCCATAGTAAAACATATGGCCGTGCCGATCCTGTCACACCGGATTATGGTCAAACCGCAGTCAAAGCTTGAAGGAATCACTCCGGAAAAAGTGCTGGAAGATATACTGAGCAGTGTGCCTGTCCCCGTAAGACAATCCTGAGATGGGAAGGTTCATAACGAAAAGGACGGTGCTGATTTTGATCGCCATCGTCCTTTTCCTTGTTGCATGGAACAGGAACATTAACCTCCTGTACGGCATGTTCGCTATTCTTACGTCCCTGATTATACTGTCCCATCTCCTTCCCCGGTATGCCATAAAAGGCCTGATCGTAACCAGGACACTTCAACCCGCTGCGTTTGAAGACGATGAGATAGAGGTAAAGCTCTATGTCGAAAAGAATGCGTGGACAAAAGGCTACATGATCGAAATAACGGATTCCATGCCTGCTGCCGAGCCATCGTTCCGGAAGCCCATGGTGTTCATCGCAAAACTGCCGGCGAAAAAGAAACGGGAGTTTTCTTTTAAGACGGTTTGCTATAAGAGGGGGGTGTATTCCGTCGGTCCCATATCCGTAAGCTCGGCCTACCCGCTCGGCATCGTTTCTGTCAATAAACCGGCGGACAACGCCAGGAAGACGCTGACCATTTACCCGAAATTGTTTTCCATAGCCTCGTTTCCTCTTATGGCCGGTACTACCATGCCCATGAGCGGTACGGAGGCTATGGCGAAGTCAGGCGGGAACGAAGATTTCTTTGGTACAAGAGAATACAGGCAGGGTGACAGCCTTAAATTCATACATTGGCCATCCACAGCCAGACACGGTCAATTGATCGTCAAAGAGTTTGAAATACGGGCGTCTACGGAGGTCACGGTTCTTATGGATCTGCACAAAGACTCGTGTGCGGGCTCAGGGAGGGAAACGACACTGGAATACGCCGTTAAAATAGCTGGATCGATTGCCAGGTTTGCTATCGAAAAAGGCCACCATGTCCAGTTCATCGGCTACGGGGAAAAACAGCATGTGGTACCGTCTGCAAGGGGCATTGACCAGCTTGCGTTTATTTTGGACGTGCTTGCGAAAGTACAGGCCGACAGCACTGTACCATATCACCGGGCGATAACAATGTCCGCAGGGCTTCTCAGGGACGGAGGGACAGTGGTGCTGATGTTTTCCAGACTGGATTCCAATATCAAAGATTACGTTTACCCCATGGGCCTTCTCAGGTCAAAGAGGATAAAGCCGGTTTGTGTTTTTTTAAACGACAAAAGCTTTCAGGGTGCTGTGTCCGCGCCTGAGAATGACGAGAAATCACCGGGGACCCGGTTTGTGCACGAGTTCATGAAGGAGTTTGCGAGCGAGTACCCGTCCGCCTATTTCGTATCAAAAGGGGACAACTTGCAGGATGTATTCGCCGTATGAACAAGATAAAGTATTCCCCTGTTTACATAGGCATGTATTTTCTTCTGGTATCAGCAATTCTCGCTGTACAGAGCACGCGAAACGGTGCGGTGATGACTGTGGTGTATACCGCGGTCTGGGCAATTGTATACGGGATAGGGCTCATCTGTGGATGGCAATATAAGGAAAAGGGGACAAAAGCGTTTGTCATAATAACGAACGTACTCGCAGTATTTGCCCTGGTCGTGTTTTTGGCCGGTTTTGTATTTTCCGGAGTGGTTGATGGCTTGATTGCCTGTCTTCTGTGGCTCCAGGCAGGAAGGAACTTTACCATCTCCCTGCGGAGAGACATATTTTATACCTATTTTGTTTCCCTTATCCTGATCCTCTATGCATCGAGCATCAGCAAAGCGACGGTATTTGTTTTCTTTATTATTCTGTATGTCCTTGCAGGTATGTTTACTTTCATGGCCGAACATCTCGATGAAAGGATCTCTTATGCGAGCGGAGGGGACAGAGACACCTTGACGAAAGGTATGCATCTGCCGGTCAAGGGCGGGGTACTTTCCCTTATGACTCTTGCTGTTGCCGCGGTCATATTCCTGATAGTTCCGATGTTTCCATCTCCGCACATCCAGTCGTTCCCGTCAGTTGGTGGATGGTCATACAGGAACGTGTGGCAGAAAAGAAAAAAAGGCGATAAAAAAGATGCCGGCAGGGGCGAAAAAGCATTTCTTGGGTTGCAGGTTTTTAACGGTGCGGTGCGGGCCGGAAAAGGAAAAACCACCAAATCCGTAGAGCACAAGCCTACTTTCAAGGAAATGTATAACGGCTTTAAAAAGAAATTCGATATTACGTCCCCGGGACAATGCATGCTTTCCAACAGAATCGTTTTCTACCTCCAGGCCGATCGTCCCTTATATCTCCGGGGAAAAGTATTTGATAGATTCAACGGCCGTGTTTGGAAAAACAGCAGCAGCGGGAGTGAGACTGTGTTAATCAACAAGGGTGTTTTTACCTTCGATATATTCACATACGACAAAGAAGCTGAAGAGGGAGGCGTGGGGCAGGTATATACTATCGAAAGGAATATGCCCGATATTATATTTGCTGCGTATAAACCGCTTAAACTGTGGTTCCCGGGAGATGCGGTGCAGAAGGAATATGACCTGTCGCTGCGTGCCTCCGGCTATCTGCACAGCGGGACCATATATTCTGTGCTCTCGGAAATAAGAGACGTGGACGGCAGGCAGACCGGAGGGTGGGAGCCTTTGGACAGGGCCGACCAGCACCGGTACCTCCAGCTTCCGAAAAGACTGCCCGCAAAGATAAAAAAACTTGCATGGTCCGTTGCCGGCAGTGTGAAGAGTAATTATGAAAAAGCAGAGGTCGTGGAGCATTATCTCAAGACCCACTATACCTATACGCTGGCAACCATTTTTGAGAAACCAAAAGGAGACCCTGTCACCTATTTCCTTTTTAAGCGAAAAGAAGGACACTGCGAGTATTTCGCATCTTCCATGGTTGTCCTGCTCAGGGCACTCCACGTTCCTGCCAGGCTGGTCACGGGATATTATGCCACACATTACAATCCCATTACGGGCTATTACGAGGTCAGGGAATTGGACGCCCACGCGTGGGTTGAGGCCTATGTCAACTATGCATGGATAACCTTTGATCCGACGCCCGGTTTTAAGTGCCCTTTGCCTCACCGTGCGCACGGATACCTCATTGCTTCAGCACTGATGCGATATTTAAAAAACCGTTTTCGGATCGCCGGTATGACCAACCGGGAAACCAGATGGGAAAAAGCTTTGCAAAAGACCATAAGCTCTTTAGGCCGGGTCGCAATGTTCCTGAAGAAGGTATGGATGATTTTTAAAGAACATATATGGGTATGGCTGAAGTCCATAGGTGTTATTGGCTTGATTGGCGGACTATTCGCGGCAGTTATTGCTGCTGTCGTACATTTTATTTTACAACCAGCCTTTGATTTGTTGCGATTGAAAAGAATGAAAAACAAAGATCCGGAAAAATTTATTATACGTTGTTATTGGGCGATGGAGAGGTGTTTTAAGAGAAAGGGCGTTCCAAGACCTCGTTCCTGCACACCCGGGGAATATGGAACTGACCTTACGGTTCGGTACCGGCACCTTGCCGGACAGATAAGAACGATTACCGGTTTATTCCAGCTGGCTGTATACGGCGCCTATGCACTGAATACGGTGGACATAGAAAATGCATACCAGGCCTACAAGGAGATAGGGTTCGGCCGTCATACCGGCAGAAAATGAGGTGTGAATCTCTTGGACAATAATGGGTGCTCCGGTTGCTGCTCTTCATCGGAGAGATAAGGAGGGGAAGGGAGATAATAACGAGATGCAGAGAACATCTCACAACCGTCCTTTTTTGTGATATAATGCCCTTACAAGAGAAAGTAACCTAAATTCACTACGTGCACTATGAAGACGCCGAAGTTAGAAAAATATTTCGCGAACAGGCCGCACCGGGGCCCGATGGCCGGACAGAATGCGGGTCGGAGAAGTCCGCATCCTGCCTTTTTATATTCTGTGAAAGGAGACCCTCATGTGTGATACAATCGTTGCTACAGCAAAGGCAACCGCCGATGGAACTGTCATACTTGCAAAGAACAGCGACAGGGAACCAAACGAAGCCCAGTTACTGAAACACTTTACTCGTCAATCATACGCCGCTGACACGCAACTCCAGTGCACCTACATTTCTATTCCTCAGGTCAAGGAAACCCATGAGATGTTCCTGTCAAAGCCGTTCTGGATGTGGGGAGGCGAGATGGGTGCAAACGCCAAGGGTCTTGCCATTGGCAATGAAGCGGTTTTTACGAAAGAGCCGTATGAAAAAACGGGACTGCTCGGCATGGATTTAATACGCCTTGCACTTGAGCGGTGCAGCAGCGCCTATGACGCGCTCATGTTAACCACGGAGCTTATCGAAAGGTATGGGCAGGGCGGGAACGGCGGAATGGCGCATAAGCTTTATTATCACAATTCATTTATTTTTGCCGATACCAAAGAAGCCTACCTCCTCGAAACAGCGAATAAATGCTGGACAGCCATGAAAGTCGACGGTGTCAGAAGCATCTCCAACGGCCTGACTATTGAAGAGGATTTTGACTATTCTTCCAAAGGCATTCAG
>JAKAHI010000098.1 GCA_021815065.1 bacterium
GATTTCCAGAGGAAATGCCAATATCTATGTTGCCATGACGGCAGAGTAACATGGTGTATTCTACGGATAGATAGTATCAGGGTTTATGCAGGGGCGGGTTTCAACCCGCCCCTGCGGTTTTACCCCGTTAGAAAACAGAGCTATGCATGGTGCGGTTACTATGAAAATTTTAATTCTTTATAGAAAGGGCGAGGTTTAAAGCCCCGTCCGTTTCTCACGGGGTTTACTATGCAGATAATCGGCGGAATGCATAAAGGAAGAAAGCTGAAAAGCCCGGGTGACGGTCTTGTGAGGCCCACGCTTGCAAAGATCCGGGAGGCATTTTTCGATATCGTGGGACAGGATGTCCGGGACTGTGATTTTCTCGATATGTATGCGGGTACCGGAGCAATCGGTATAGAGGCATTGAGCCGTGGAGCACGCAGGGTATATTTCATAGAACGTTCAAGGACGGTAGCAACATTATTATCAAAAAACCTTGCATTCATGGACAGCAATTTATATGTAGTTATGATGATGGATGTAAAGAGGGCAATGGAGCAGATGGAAAAGAAACATATACAGTTCAACATGGTATATGTCGATCCGCCGTACAAAGATGCCGGTGCATACAGGGACATTCTGCCGGACATACTCAACCGGAAGTTGATGAAGGATTCCTGGGTGATAGGTATAGAGCATGACAGGACGGTAAAAGATATATTGCAGGGGGTACAATCAGACATGACCATGAAAACATACAGGTACGGAGACACCTACCTTACCATCGTGAGGGGACAGTAACATGGGTAAAATAGCGGTATACCCGGGTTCTTTCGACCCTATCACGTATGGCCACATCAATATGGTGGAAAGAGGCCTGAAGCTTTTTGATAAGATTATCATTGCGATTTCGTACAACCAATCAGGCAAGAAATCATTCTTTTCCATAGAAGAGCGCGTGAGCATCATAAAAGAGATATTCAAAGGCGAAAAAAGGGTCATGGTCGAACCTTTCAAAGGGTTGTTGGTTGACTACGTCAAGGCGAAGAATGCGGAGATAGTACTGAGGGGGCTGCGGACGGTTGCAGATTTCGAATTCGAGCTTCAGATGTCTTTGGCAAACAAGAAGATGAACGATAAACTGGAAACGATCTTCATGATGACAGAAGGCAAGTATTCTTTTTTAAGTTCGAGTATAATAAAAGAGATACTGTCACTCGGCGGTTCCGTCAGGGACCTTGTACCCGATGTGGTCGTTGAGAAATTCAACGAAAGGCTCAAGGAAAGAAAGACGGATATAGTGTCGTGGGAATAAAGACTGAACACTATTACGGATAAATAAGAAATAACAAAAAAGGAGAAATTTATGTTATCGAAAAGAGCTCAGGCTATCAAGCCGTCGGCTACGCTGGCGATTGATACGAAAGCAAAGGAGTTAAAGGCACAGGGAATCGATGTTGTCGGTTTCGGGGCAGGCGAGCCCGATTTTGACACACCGGACAATATCAAGCAGGCTGCAATCGATGCCATCAACAAGGGTTTTACCAAGTATATGCCGGTCGACGGCATACCGGATCTCAAGGACGCCATTATCGAGAAGTTCAAGCGGGACAACGGCCTCGAGTATGCAAGAAATGAAATCATAGTTTCCGTTGGTGCAAAGCACGCATTGTTCAACATTGCCCTGGCAATGATAAACCCCGGAGACGAAGTTATAATACCGACACCTTACTGGGTGTCCTATCCCGAGATGTTCGGGGTTGCGGGCGCCAAATCCGTTTTTGTCAAAACCAAGGAAAAAGACAACTTTGCCTTAAAGCCCGAGGCAGTCGAAAAGGCAATAACGAAGAAGACAAAAATACTTTTGATAAACAGTCCGGGTAACCCTTCGGGCGCCGTCTATCCGCGGCAGATACTCGAAGAGATAGCCGAGGTCGTGAAAAAACATAACATGTTCGTTGTGACCGACGACATTTACGAGAAACTTATCTATGACGGAGAGAAATTCTTTACCATTGCTCAGGCAGATGGCATGAAGTCCAGGACACTCCTCGTACACGGTGTATCGAAGACGTATGCAATGACAGGATGGAGGATCGGCTTTACCGCGGGTCCAAAAGAGATAATAAACGGTATGAAAAACATTCAGAGCCAGAGCACGTCGAATCCGACATCGATTGCAATGAAGGCGAGCGTCGAAGCATTGAGGGGTCCCCAGGATTCAGTTGCGGCTATGGTTGCCGAGTTCGACAAGAGAAGGAAGTTTATCGTAGAGGGACTGAACAAAATCAAAGGCATTACCTGTATTACACCCAAGGGTGCGTTCTATGCATTTCCGAACATCAGCGGGATTTATGGCAAGAAGTTCAACGGAAAGGTCATAAAGGATTCGTTTGCTTTTGCCGATTTCCTGCTTGAGCAGGCAAAGGTCGCCGTTGTTCCCGGTGCGCCGTTCGGTGCGAAGGACAATATGCGGCTCTCGTACGCCACATCGCTGGAGACCATAAAGAAAGGACTCGAGAGGATAGAGCAGGCTGTAGCGATGCTTCAGTAAAGCGGCTGTTATTTTTCAGTGGATCGATAAAAAAGGGCGTACGTTGTACGCCTTTTTTTTGTTTGTTGCCACCGCCGGAACATCACGGTATCATACTTGACAATTTTTCATTGAAGGGCTAATTATGGAGAAGAGATAGGCCCTGAAAAAAGGAGACCCATTGGCTGGAGCGGATAAAAATAAATTAATAGAAAGTGCAAATAAATTCATAGCTAAGAACCAGTTCGATAAGGCTATAAAAGATTTGCAGAAAGTCCTTGAAGTAGAACCCAAAAACAATCAGGTTGCACTGAAAATAGCGGAACTTTTCCTGAAGCTTGACAAGAAGGAAGATGCCACCAACTATTACGAGATCGCATCCAATATTTTCAGGGACAGCGGGTTTTATGATAAAGCGATAGCCGTTTACCGGCAGCTTTTGACCATCAATCCCGTTTCTTCACAGGCGTATCTCAAGCTTGCAGAGCTCTTCAGAAAAAAGAATCTCATAGCGGAAGCGGTCTCCAATTATAAGGTCGCTATTGCCATTTATGAAAGGGAAGGACGTACTCAGGATGCATTAAAGGTACTGCAAACCATTACGGAACTGGAGCCGTCGAACCTGCCCGGAAGGATGAAGCTTGCCGAACTTTATATAAAGAACGGATTGAAGGATCAGGCGTATACGGAGCTTTCGAAAATCGCGGACAAACTTATCGAGGCAAAAAGGATTATAGACCTCATTACTGTTTATGAGAGGATGATATCGATTAAACCCGGCGAAGTAAGCATAGTAAAACAGCTGATTAAGTTATACCTTTCACGGGGCGATTATCAAAAAGTGCTTTTAAAGGTTAAAGACGTCATCGCTTCGGGTAAATCCGATACCGAGGTGCTTATAGCCCTTGCGAAAGCGTATGTAGCCCTTGACAAAATCCCTCTCGCGATATCCGCATACAAGGAAGTCGGGAAATTATACTCCAAAGAAGGGCTGGATACACAGACGCAGGATATCTATAAAAAGATCCTCGAACTTGATCCGACGGACCCTCAGGCATTGCAAGTCATCCTCGGTGCAAAAGCCGAACCCGCCCCCATGCGCGAGATTGAACCCGAACCTTTTGAGATAACCAGAAATCAGGTAGAGGAGAGGCCGCCGGAGAAAAAGCCTGCAGTAGCCGCGGAAAAACCCACGGCAAGACCCCAGGCAAAAATACCCGAACGACAGCCCGAGAAAAAGCAGGAGCCTGAAAGGATACCGGAGAAAAAAGCCGAGAAGAAGGTCATCCAGAAGCCTGTGCAGGAAGCTATGGCCCAGCCGGATACCGGCAAAAAAGAGAAATTGACCCAGGATGAAATAGAAAAGAATTTTTCGGAGGCGCAGGTTTACAAACGGTATGGACTGCATTCCAAGGCCATAGAGAAGCTGAACCAGATTCTGGAGGCAAACCCGTCTCACCGGACAGCACTCGGCGAACTATTTGAGCTTTATGAACTTGGGAAAAAATATAAAGAAGCCTCGCAATTGGCCGAGAAGCTCTACAATATCCTGATAGCAGACGGTGAAATAGAAAAGGCCGAGGATTTTGTCAAGCAGGCAATAGCACACGATCCCGGCAATGAAGTTCTGAAAGCACTTATCGGTTATACTCCGGAAGAACCGGAGAAAGATGTCCGTTCTGCTCACCGTGAAGAGCAGCCGCTGCAGGAGGAAAAAGAAGGACGTCAGATCGAGCAGACCGTTGAACCTCCGAAAAAAGGGAAAGCAGCTCATGAAGAGATCCCCGCAGACATGGATATAGATGTGGAAATAGCGGAGGAACATCATGAAGAAGTCGCTGCGGAAACCGAGAGCCGTCCCCAGGAAATAGACACGGACATAGAAATTGAGGTTGAAGCTCCTCTTTCTCAGGAAGAGAAGACAGAACAGGAACCCGAACCAATGCCGGAGGAACAACAGGCAGCCGAGGAACCCCCGGCCAGAAAGGTTATTCAGGAAGAGCCACGCGAAGAGCCCAAAGAAGATGTCCCAATCCCCGAACAGATAGATTTAAGTCCGGATCTGGATGAAGCCCCCGGGAATGTATCCGGTACAACGGTACAACCGAAGCAGGAGGAGGACATAAGCTTTAATTTTTCCGATGAAGAGCTTGATGGTGCCGCTCATGAAGTCCCCGTAAACCATGCTGGGGGGCATGAGCCTGCTTCTCAGGACCATGCAGGACAGGAAAAACCGCATATAGATGTAATCGATTCTCTCGACGAAGCGGAATTTTACTATCAGCAGGGTATTTTGTCCGAGGCAAAAGAGATTCTCCAAAAAGTTTTGAGCGTCGCACCAAATGACGAGAGGGCAAGGAAAAGGCTTGCAGAGATTCTTGCAAAAGAGGAAAAATCAAATCCGGATCTGGAATCGAAAATTCCCGATCTGGATGAACCGTTCATTCAGAAAGAAGTCGATCATGTCGTAGCAGTATCTGCAGATGAAGGACTGTTCGATCTTGCGCAGGAGCTTGAAAAAGAACTGTCCGTAACGTCCGTAACCTCTCAGGTGCAGCAGCCTCCCGAGGAAGAGCAGCAGGTGAGTGTTGAAGAAGTACTCGAGGCTTTCAAGAAAGGGGTCGAAAAAAGCGTTGATAAGGAAGATGCAGAAACGCACTATAATCTTGGCATAGCTTATAAGGAAATGGGATTAATCGATGAAGCCATAAATGAATTCGGCATAGCGATGCTCTCACCGGATAAAAAAGCAGACGGTCTGATCATGCTCGGAATGAGCTATATGGGAAAGGGATTGCCGGGCAAAGCCATTGAGATGTATAAACAGGCGCTGGATGAGAAGGGAGGAGTCAAGGCGGAAAATATCGGTTTGCTCTATGAGTTTGCAATAGCTTTTGAGGCTTATGGGGACATGAAGAATGCGTACAATTATTTTGCAGAAGTAAAAAAGATAGATGAGAAATTCCGGGATGTGAAAGACAAACTCGAAAAGCTTGAGGAGTTTGTTCAGGATGGATCGAATGCCGGACAAGGCGGGGAGAAACAGCCGGAAGCAGAAAAGTTCACGCTGGACAGCTTGCTGAAAGAAGATGGAGAGGAAGTGCAGCCGCCAAAACCGGCCGAGAAACAGAAATCAAACGTTGCAGCCCCAAAAGAACAGGCTGAAATCAATAAATTGAATGAGCAGAAACAGGTTAAAGAAGGACCGGAGACGGATCAAAACAAGGCAAAGCAAGCCAAGAAAAGGGTATCGTATATTTAGAAAGGAGCACAATGAATTATTTAGATTTTTATAAGTTGAACGAAGAGCCGTTTTCAAGTGCGCCGG
>JAKAHI010000099.1 GCA_021815065.1 bacterium
AAAAGGATAATTGCCGCCGGATGTATGCTCCCGCTTTCGCAGGACATGCAATACCATCCGACGTATGGTACGCGGCACAAGGCCGCCTTCGGTCTTTCTTCGGAAACCGATGCCGTCATCGTCATTGTGTCGGAGGAGACGGGTAAGGTCTCGATAGTCGTCGACAAGAATATAACCGTCTTCGAGCCGCCGGAAACCATGCAGCCGGAATTGGCAAAACTATTGGGTGTAAATCCATGAGAAAATTCATTAAACTCATTACGGATAATTTCACGTATAAGATTCTTGCCGTCCTCATAGCCGTATTCTTGTGGTTTTTTGCACACAGTGAAAAAACTTCCGAGATTACACTCAAGGTACCCATACTCATCAACAATATGCCTTCGGATGAGGTTATTATAAATGATATTCCAAGGTATATAGAGGTGACGCTGTCCGGACCTTCATCGGCCGTATTCAGCTACGCCGAGAGCAAACCGGCCTACAGCATCAATTTGATAAAAACGGATGTCGGCAATTACATATTCAACATATCTCCCTCGGAATTCAATCTCCCCAGCGGGATCAAGATAGAGACTGTTTTTCCCAACAGTATAAACATATCGCTTGACAGGATCGTAAGCAGGACCGTGGATGTCGGCGTCTCGATAGTCGGTACTCCTCCGTCCGGCCACGAATTGAAAGGCATAATCACCGAACCTGACAAGGCAACGATAGTCGGACCCTCTACCGTTATCAGCACAATAAATGTCATTATGACCATACCGGTGGACATCAGCAAGTTCAGAAATACTATTACCCTTATGGTGCCGCTCTCCGCGTCAAACTATAAAATGGTAACCGTACAGCCGCAGGCGATAGTCGTGATATTCAAGGTGAAGCATTCATGAACAAGCTTTTTGGTACAGACGGGGTACGGGGCACTGCCAATAAAGAGCCCATGACCATCGAAACCGTGTTGAAGCTCGGTAAGGCAGCGAGCGCTATCCTCGCGAACGGCAAAGCACATCACAAGTTTGTCGTCGGCAAGGACACACGCTTATCCGGGTATATGTTTGAAATGGCCCTCACCGCAGGTATCACCTCCATGGGCGGTGATGTGGTCCTGACCGGCCCGTTTCCGACGCCGGGCATTGCATTCCTCACGACCGAGATAAAGGCTGATGTCGGTATTGTCATATCAGCCTCGCACAACCCATATCAGGACAACGGTATAAAGTTCTTCGGCCCCGACGGCTACAAACTGAGCGACACCATTGAAACGGAGATGGAAAGACTTGTGCTTTCCGATGATACGATCACGCCCTCATTGCCGCAGGAAAGGATAGGCAAGGCTTACAGGCTTTCCGATGCTGCCGGCAGGTACATTGTTTCTTCAAAACGTTCATTCCCAAAACACCTGTCGCTCTCGGGCTTAAAAATAGTCATTGATTGCGGGAATGGCGCCACCTATAAGATCGCACCGGCTGTATTCCAGGAACTGGGTGCTGCTATCGCTGTTATTTCCGCTTCACCGAACGGCAAAAACATAAACCACCAGTGCGGTTCTACACATCCGGAATCCATGATAACAGCGGTGAAAAGGTATAAGGCAGATATCGGGATCGCATTCGACGGGGACGGGGACAGGGTGATCCTGTGTGATGAACACGGAAACAGCATAGACGGCGATTATATTCTCGCAATGAGCGCCGTTGCGATGAAGAAAGAGGGAAAACTGAAGGGCGATGGTGTTGTTGCAACCGTTATGAGCAATATCGGGCTCGAGCTCGCTTTAAAGAAAGAAGGTATAAAACTGGTGAGGGCAAAGGTCGGCGACCGGTATGTTCTCGAAAACATGCTGAAGCAGGGATATGTCCTCGGCGGCGAACAATCCGGCCACGTCATATTCGGAGAATATACGACAACCGGCGATGGTATTATAACAGCACTGCAGGTGCTTTCGTTGATGGTGGTTTCCGGTCAAAAGCTGTCGGAGCTCTCACGCGTGATGGAAAAATATCCGCAGGTCATGGTAAACGTGACCGTGGCAAAAAAAATTCCTTTTTCCAGCGTCCCGGAGATCGAAAGGGTCATAAAGACTGTATCCGGCAAGCTCAAAGACACCGGCAGGGTACTGGTCAGATACTCGGGCACAGAACCGCTTGCGCGGGTCATGATCGAAGGACAGGACCAAAAACTCATTCACGCGTACGCTTCAGAGATAGCAGAGGCAATAAAGAACTCCCTCGGTACTTCGGCCTCCGATACATAAACATATGCCAAGGCGGCTATAGCCACCTTTCAAAGGGGAAAGAACTTTATAATTTCCTCACCTCTCAGCAGAGAGGTGCGACCGCAGGCAGAACTCCCGCTCGACCTTTTCCCGCGGATAAGCCGGTTTACGCCTGCTTTTTTAATTCCTGTATTTTCTTTTCCTTGTTCTTCTTGCCGGATTTTTCCAGCATAGGCCAGAGCATCGGTATGAGCCACGGCCACATAAGTGCGATGCGTGCTACAATGCCCTGCGAATGCGGCACGTAAACCTCCACCTTGTTTTTGAGTATGGCCTTTTTTACTGCCTGTGCAACGGCCTCGGGCGTCTGGGCTTTATCAAGGAACGACATCGGCGACCCGCCGTGTGTTGCCTCGTAATGCAGCTGCGGTGTTTCCACGGAATCCGGAAGCAGGGTGGAAATGCTCACACCGGTTTTCATAAGTTCAAGCCTTACCGCAAGATCGAAGCCCCGTATGCCGAATTTTGTTGCTGAATAGATGGCAGAGCTCGGTTCCGGCACAACCCCTGCCAGAGACGCGGTGTTGACTATATGCCCGAAACCCTGTTTCTTCATAAGGGGAATTACCTCTTTTGTTCCATAGATAATACCGTACAGGTTTATGTGGATCTGCCGGTCTATATCCTTATAGTCAATCACATCGATATCATTGGGGAGTATAATGCCTGCATTGTTGTGCAGTATGTCTATCCTGCCGTGTTTTTGCATGGCTTTGTCGAGAAGATTCTTTACCATTTCAAGCCTGGTAACATCCGTCTGAACGGCGATCGCATCAACACCTTTTGCAGTTAGTTCTGCTGCAAATTTGGTGATCCCCTGTTCATTGATGTCCGCAAGTACAACCTTCGCCCCCTCATCCGCGAACATCTGGATAACAGCCTTGCCGATACCGCTTGCAGCCCCGGTTACTACAGCGACTTTATCTTTAAATTCCATACGCCCTCCTGTATCGATATTTGTATCAAGTATATAGTAATCCAAACTGTTGTAAATATATTTGTTTATCTTTATACTTCTGGGGCTTATTTTAAAGGCTGCATACCATGAAAACAAACGACTATAAAAATACAATCATAGCAACTATCGCATCTGCGTATTATCCCTATAAAAGTCCTTCTTCGGAGTTTTTCTTACAATATTTTTTAGAGCATTTTGAGGGGATCGCGGGTATCTACATGTACGGCTCAATGCTCAACCCCGTGCTGTCAACACCAACCAGCTTCCCGGATTTTTATATCATCGCCGATGATTACAAACGTTTCTACAAATCCGGCATCCATACGTTGATCAACAGCGTATTACCCCCGAACTCCTATTTCCTGAAGCTGAACGACCATGGTACTCCCATGCCCTGCAAATACTGCGTCCTTGACACCCGTGCACTGGAGCGTACCACGCGGTATCCACAACTGAAGGACTTCTTTATAGCAGGCAGGCTCGCAAAGCGCATCGGCATACTCTACGTAAAGGACCAGGCTTTTTTATCCGGCTTTCTCGAAACCATCTACACTGCCATGCGGTTCAATGTCACCTTTGCGCTATCGGAAATGACCGCGGCGTTTACGCTGGATGATTTCATTATCCACCTGCTTGGTCTGAGCTACAGGGCCGAAATACGTACGGAAACCGAGGACAAGATCATAAGCCTGTATAACAGCGAGAAGGACTTCTACCAGAAAATCTACCGTGCATTCCTCGAACAGGAGGCATCCCTGGGTACCCTCAGTATACAAGGCGAACGCTATGAGACCATCAGGCCTTATTTCACAAAAGACTATACGACAGGCTTTATGAAACATGCTCGCAAGAGGGCTGTTTACCGGTGGCCGAAAAGCATCTATACGTTTTCCAATTATGTTGATTATCTCCAGCTGAAGATAGAGAGAACAACGGGCGAAAGGCTGGAACTGTCGAAATGGGACAGAAGGTTCCCCCTGGTCTTCGGCTGGAGACACCTGTTCAAACTGCTCAAAAAAAAGGCAATCCGGTAAATCCGCAGGGATCACACAAACACGTTGACTTAACGATTGTATACCGATAAAACAACCTTAATTTTATAGGAGAAGGTGAACGGGTATACGGCGGTTTTTTCCCGACCCGTTAAAAATTGGCGTATGACACAATCATTACAGGCATTTGTACTCGGCGTTGTTCAGGGACTTACTGCGTTCCTTCCGGTGAGCAGCTGGTCCCATCTTATCGTTTTCCCCTGGCTGCTGCATTGGAACGACACATTCCTCAACAGCCTTACATTCCAGGTGGCCCTCCAGCTCGGTTCTGTACTGGCGCTGATCAGCTTTTACTGGAAAGAATGGGGTACACTCATAAAAGAGTTTTTTCTGGGCATTCAAGAAAGGCGTCCCTTCGGTAATTTTCACCGGAAGCTTGTTTGGTATGTCATTGCAGCCACGATACCTGGTGCAATCTTCGGCTATCTCTTTGAGAAACAGGTGAAAGAGGTACTAAGGAATCCGCTCAATGTTGGTATCGCGATGATTTTCTTTGGCATTGTCCTCTATTTTGCCGACCGCGCAGCCCGTTCCAATAAAAGGGATTACGGACAAATAAGATTCAAGGACAGTGTTGCAATTGGAACTGCGCAGGCAATCGCACTGGTCCCGGGTGTTTCGAGGTCAGGGATTACCATGACGGCAGCACTTTTCCTCGGGCTCGATCGTGAGACGTCCGCGCACTTCTCCTTCTTGCTCGCCATGCCCATACTCCTCGGCGCTTCACTGCTGAAGCTCCACAAATTGGTGCATTACTTTCCCGCATCAGAGGTAAGACCGTTCATCTGGGGTATTGCAGGCTCTGCCATTGTCAGCTATATTGTTATCGGCGTGCTGTTAAAGTACCTGAAAAGGCACAGCTTCATTCCTTTTGTATGGTACCGGGTATTATTCGGAACGTTTTTGATTGTCATGTATTTTACAAGATAGGGTAAGGAGGTTTTATGGGATATGTTAATAAAGTCATCCTGCTGGGGAATCTCGGCAAGGACCCTGAGATCAGGCAGCTTCCGAGCGGTCAGAATGTTGCTTCGTTCTCCCTTGCTACAACAGAGAACTACACCAGCAAAACAGGCGAACGGGTAAAGCAAACGGAATGGCACAGGATTAGTGCCTTTGGCAAGCTTGCCGATATTGCAGGAAAGTACCTGCATAAGGGTAAGCAGGTATATCTTGAAGGTAAACTCAGAACACGCCAATGGGAGGATAACAACAACCAAAAGCATTCAACAACAGAGATTATTGCTTCCACAATTCAGCTTCTCGGTCAGGCAAATTCGGGCGGATCTGCGCAGGACGATTTTACAGAACCTGTTCCGGAACCACCGGCCAACAATGAACCTTCGGGTGCTCCGGATGACGATGTTCCGTTTTAACTTAAACAACAAAACAAAAAAGGAGACACGTATGAAAAAAGGTTTAACAAGGATAGTTGCGGCACTGCTGTTTGCACTGCTCATGCCGTCAATGGTATTTGCAGGGTATGAGATCTCGCAATCGCAAACCGGTATGCACGGTGCATCGAAAAGTAAGATCTTTATATCGAAAAACAAAT
>JAKAHI010000100.1:0-3007 GCA_021815065.1 bacterium
GGAGGTCTTTGATATCCGTCATGCTTATGATATTGCTTCCGATGCCTACCTGCCGGGCTATCTCTTTCGCTATTGCCGCATGGTCGCCGGTTAGCATCATGGGCTTAATGCCCAAAGCACGTATCTCTTCTATCATCTTGGCCGCGCATTTCCTCGGCGGGTCTGCGAGTGCAACCAGTCCGACGAACTTGAGCTCTCCGCTGTCGCTGCCCTGTGTCCTGCCGACAGCCAGAGTCCTGTACCCTTTCACGGAGAATTCTTTTACGGCCGCCTCGATCTTTTCCATGGTGTCTTTGTCCATGCCTTTGCTCAGGCCGATGATCGTCTGCGCAGCACCCTTGACGACCTTGAATTTCTCTGCGCCGTCATCGATAACAGCCTCGGTCCGCTTGATAGACGGATCAAACGGCGTAAAGGAAAGTTGCCGGTATGATGCCACGGTTTTATCGATGCCGAGGGATTTACCATATGCAATAACGGCGAGGTCTATGGCGTCCATACCCTTTTCCTGGGAAGCAAGCATTGCGAGTCTGATGACGTCTTCTTTCTTGCATCCGTTGAACGATACGCTGTCGGTAACCGACAGGTTGTTCTGTGTTATGGTTCCCGTTTTGTCAAGACAGAGGATGTCTATGGACGAAGCGTCTTCCACGGAGTCGAGCTTGGTTACAAGGATATTCTTTTTTGAGAGTTCTACCGCACCTGCTGCCTGCACTATGGTCAGTACCGCGGGGAGCGCTACAGGAACGGCTCCCATAAGGAAGGTGACGATAAAGGTCACTATCAGAATAAGCTTAAAGCCCATGATGACTGCATATACTGCAACAATCAGCGAGGCCGCTATCCCCAGATACATCATATACTTTACTATCGTCATCATCACTTCTTCCTGATGGGACTTCGGTTTCGCTATTTTCACCAGTTCGGCGGTTCTGCCGAAATAGGTGTTCGCGCCCGTATTCACGACAACACACCGCGTCTCGCCGCGCTTGACGATCGAGCCGGAATACACAATATCCGACTGGTGTGCCTCTTTCGGCAGCGATTCTCCGGTCAACGAAGATTCGTCAACCGAAACGGTATCGCCGATAATTTTTGCATCTGCCGGTACGATGTCGCCGAGTTTCACCATGATGATATCGCCCGGGACAACCTCCCGCGCATTCCTCAGTGCCATGTTCCCTTCCCGCAATATCCGTGCCTTGACCGCAAGCTTGTTTTTGAGGAGTTCGACCGCTCTCTGAGAATTGCGCGAATGTATATACCCTATGACCGCATTGACGGTCAGCAGGACGAGGATGATGATACCCTCGAGAGGGCGATCCAGCAGGAAGGAAAGCACCATTGCCAGTTCCAGAAGCCACGGCATAGGTCCCCAGTACCGGGATACGAATTGCAAAAGCGGGTTTTGTTTTTTTTCCGTGATCTCGTTATAGCCGTCGATCTGCTGTCTGTTCACGGCCTCGGATTCTTTCAGCCCTGCTGCCGATGTCTGCAATTTACCGAGCGTTTCCTCGATAGATATTTTTTTGTATTCGGATGTTCTCATTAACGTTCGATCCATAAAAGCCCGCTCCTCTTCATTTAAAATAATCCACATAATTTATAGTGTTTATTTCCATAATCAAGTATTATTTCGGCTTAAAATGCCAAGGCGTCCTGCGGGCGGTGCTCGCCGCATTCTTGACAATACGTACGGATTCGCTAAAGTGGAATTCATGGGAACCGCCGATTCTATTATATCCGAATTGATCTTGCTCGGGTTTTTGATTTTTATAAACGCCTTTTTTGCGGCCGCAGAAATAGCAATCATCACGGTACGGGCGAAAGGGCTCAAGAGGGAAAAGGGCAAAAACCGCCTCTGGGATAATGTAACATCCCTGCTGGAAGATACCAGGAGCTTATTTTCCATTATCCAGATCATGGTTACCGTTGTAGGTTTCCTGTCATCCGCCATAGCTGCACAGTGGTATGCGGAACCGCTTGCGATTTTCCTTGAGTCCCATATCGGCTTTTTCAGCATATACCACTGGCAGATGGTTTCCATATTTTTTGTTACCATGATCATCTCCTACCTGTTTCTCGTACTGGGTGAGCTGTTTCCCAAGGCAATAGCCGTCGAATATCCCGAGAGGATAGCGACGATCACGGCCCCGGTCATCAACCTGATACTCAAGTTCCTCTATCCCCTGGTAAAATTCCTTACCTTCTCGGTACAGGTCGTCGGCAGATTGTTCGGCCTGAAATTAAAGGGCGGTTTGTCGATAATTACCGAAGAGGAGATACGGGCCATCATAGACGAGGGCACCAAGGAAGGTGTCGTAGAGCCCGATGAAAGAAAACTCATCTATTCCGTGCTCGAGTTCAGCAATACGATGATAAAAGAAATCATGACACCCCGTGTCGATACGGTGGCTATCGAGAAAGACACACCCGTGGACGCCGCATTGAACAAGATGATAGAATCCGGCTACTCGAGGATGCCGGTGTACGAAAAGGACATAGATCATATAATCGGTATCATACACATCAAAGACCTTATCGACGCAAAAATCAAAGAAAAGCAGCTCCCGGCAATACTGCGCGCCGCACACTTTATCCCGGACACCATGAGGCTGGACGACGCCATTAAGGAGTTCAGGAAAAAGGATATTCAAATGGCCGTGGTTTCGGATGAGTACGGCGGCATATCCGGCATTGTGACCATGGAGGATGTACTTGAGGAAATTGTCGGAGAGATCCGGGACGAATACGACCAGCAGGAAGAAGAGCCGATACAGCGCGTCCAGGACGGTATCGTTGTCCTGGGCAATGTGACTATTGCGGACATCAATGATGCCCTCGGCGTCAGCCTCGACGACTCGAAGGTAAGTACGATCGGCGGATTTGTTACCGGGGCCATGGGGCATTATCCCGCTGCGGGCGAGCACTATGAGGATGAACAGGTCAAAATATTCGTTCTTAAAATACGGGGCAGGAGGCTCGAGAAGCTGAAAATCATGAAAAA
>JAKAHI010000100.1:3107-5820 GCA_021815065.1 bacterium
GAGTTTTGAATTGTCAGCGATATGAATCGCTGCAAGGGAGGGCATTATGTATGATTTTATCATTGTCGGAGGAGGGATAGCGGGTCTCGAACTCGGTGCGCTGCTGAGCCACGACGGCTATTCATTACTTGTCATCGAGCAGGCTGAGCATACCGGCGGCCGCACCTTCGTCCATTCGAAAGACGGTTTCGAACTCGACAATGGGATTCATCTGGTAAGGTTTGGCAGAAAAAGTGCAGTCGCCAATGTCCTGAGGCAGATAGGGAAAGAGATCCGTTTTCAGCCGCTGGGAAAATCCTACGTTATCGATAAGAACAATCGCTTCATTCTTTTTCCCACGGGTCCGTCCGGTTTCCTGACAAGCGGTTTGTTTACCTTTTCAGAGCGCCTCAAGGCACTCAGGATCATGATAGGTTTAAAACGGGGAAGCGATGAAGGATTCAAGCGGTATACGGTTGAAGAATGGATGCAGGGTGCCGGTGTCCGGGGCGGATTAAAGAGGTATTTCAACCTTGTTTGTGCTTCCATGCTGGTGTGTCCCCTGCCGTCGGTTGCATCCGCGCAGGCATTGGCCGAGAACATAACCATGGTTTTGAAAACCGGTATATCCGTCGAATACCCGGCCCATGGCTGGCAGAAGGATATCCTTGTTCCTCTCATAGATGCGATTAGAGAAAACGGAGAGATCCGGACGGGCTTAAAGGTTGATTCGGTCATCATCGAAAACGGCAGGGCTTCGGGGGTGAAAACAAAAGACGGGATCCTGAATGCGAAGAATATCATTATAGACATGCCGTCCCAGGAACTCGGCAGGATACTGGATATAAAACAAATAAAGGACGAGAGATTGAAAACAGCCGCCGGTCTCGTCCCGACGTCCGGCATATCCATAGATTATGCCATAGACGGGCACATAAGCGATATCAACGGGCTTCTCTATCTCGAGGATCCGGTCAGTTTCGGCTGTTTCGTATCAAACCTGTCATCCGATACGGCACCGGCAGGCAAGTCCCTTCTGACGTGGTTTTGTCCGGTCCATAATGAAGATATGAAACAACAGAACAAGATAAAGGAATATCAACAGCAGCTCGAGAACAGAATAGAAGGACTTTTCCCGCAGCTGAAAACAAAGACGCTGTTCAAGCGCGTACTGAGACTGAATACCGTTGACGGCGTGGAACTCAACATCAGCCAGCTGAGAGACAAGCGTATGGATTACCGGATTCGCGGTATCGATAACCTTTATCTCGTCGGCGACACCACCGCTGCACCCGGTGCCGGCGGCGACATAGCCCACGAGTCGAGCATGGAGTGCTACAGGGCAATAAAAGAGCGGCTGTCCTCAAAGGACAACCGTTGATAAATATGATGGATGCCATCAAACTTGTCGTCAGCGATCTGCATCTGGGCAGGGGCAGGTTTTCAGCCGAAGGCATTCGGAACCCGTACGAAGATTTTTTCTTCGATGAAAGCTTCGATGAATTTCTGGAATACTACACACAGGGCAACTACAGGCACTGCGATGTCGAACTCATCATAAACGGAGACTTCCTGAACCTGCTCCAGGCAGACATACTTAAGGACGGCGTTACCATTACGGAGTTTGATTGCCTTATCATGCTGCAGCGTATCGTAAAAGGACACCCGGTATTTTTCGATTCGCTGCGGCGGTTCATGTATTCCCTGAACCACCATATAAGCATCCTGGTGGGAAATCACGATCAGGGCCTGCTCTGGGGCAAGGTCGAAGGACTTTTGAAAAATGTTGTTTCACCCCGTATAGAGATATACCACCGTTCCAGATCCTTTGACGGCATCTACATAGAACACGGCAATAACTACGACATTCTGAACGGCTTTTCGACCATGGATTCCATAAAGAAATCTCCGCTCAACGGAGAAACGGTACTCAATATACCGTGGGGCAGTTATTTTGTATTAACGTTCGTCTATCCGAGAAAGAAGGACACTCCCTATCTCGACCGGATAAAGCCTTTGAGGAGATATATACGCTGGGGGCTTTTGTTCGATACGAGAAAAACAGCCGCCACCCTGATGCAGATGGTTTGGTTTTATATCGTCAACAGGTTTCACCCGGACGCACAGAGGCGGAGAAAATTCCATTTGACCATCGAGCATGTCATGGAATCATTCAAATTGGGGTCCATTACGGATATCGCCGTAGCAATATTAAAACACACAAATTACCGGATCGTAATATTCGGGCATACGCACCGGGCAATGCACCGGGAAGAGCAGGGCAAGCAATACCTGAATACCGGCACATGGACCGACATCGTCGATATGGGTATCGACAACCCGGGAAGGCATACCAAACTTACCTACGCGTTGATCGAGTATGAGTCGAATCAGCCCCGGGCAAGTTTACGGGAATGGCACGGGCGCTACAGGGTGGAAAGCGAGATACGGGGATGGTCATAAAAAAAGCAGCGGGGAGCTCCGGGACCGCACCGGTGCCCCGGCGAACCGGCCATGATTCCGGTCCGGTATCAACCCTGGCATCGACGATAAACATGCTCGGCCATTTGCTGGGAGACGTTTTGATCAAACAGCGCGGCGAGGAATTTTTCAGGCTGGAGGAATATATACGGATCAACATCAAGGCATTGAGAAGGCACTATAGTCCTGCACGTGAAAAGAAAATAATGGACACACTTTCGCGGCTTCAGCCCGGACAGATGGCAGACCTGAT
>JAKAHI010000101.1 GCA_021815065.1 bacterium
CTGTTTTAAAGGACAGATACGGTATAGACTACACCATAGCCAATGGAGAAAATTCCGCAGGTGGATACGGTATCACGCCAGATATTGCAAAATCACTGCTGAATATGGGGATCGATCTTATAACAACCGGGAACCATATATGGGAACACAAAGAGATTATCCCATATCTGTCAGAGAGTGATACTATCGTAAGGCCCCTGAACATATCGCCTCTGGCGCCCGGCAAAGGGATCGCCGTTATACAAAAACCCGGGGTCCGGCCTCTTGCCGTCGTGAATCTGATAGGCAGGGTATTTATGCCGCCTGCGGAATGTCCGTTTCACGCCTCGCTTGGTGCATTGGCAAGGATAGCGCAGGATTATCCGGGGATAAATCATATTCTGGTCGATTTTCATGCGGAGGCTACATCGGAAAAACTGGCCCTCGGATGGTTTCTCGACGGCAAAATAACTTCGCTGTTGGGGACACATACGCACGTTCAGACGTCGGACGAGGTCATTTTACCGCAGGGCACTTCCTACATAACTGATGCGGGCATGACCGGTGTTGTTGACGGAATACTCGGGATGGATAAAGAACAGATTATACCGAGGTTTACAACGTCTGTGCAAAGACACGCGGATGTGGCAGCGGGGAAAGAAGAACTCCAGGGGGTCGTCGTCCGTACCGATGATAAAGGAAGGTCTGTGTCCATGGTAAGGATCAAAGAACATTTATGAACAGTCTGCGATTGCTGAAAAAACCTGCAATCATAAAACTTTGGCTGAGAAGGTCCCTGCCGGTATATTTGTTTGTGATCATATCGTTCATAACGATCAAATACGGCTTAACGGCCTATTTGAAACACAAATACCCACCGATCGTCAAAGACGACACGGTATTCGGGGTACGGCTTCCGTTTGCAAAGAGAGTCTACAGGGAAAGATGGCTCACCGCTTACGATAAATGGTCTCCCTATTTCTTCCTTGTTGCTACCGGCATAGCAGGTCTATGGATGTTTGCTTTGCTGAAATCGACATCGGATGTGGCACACGATCTGTCAATGGCCGCTCTGGAGAAATCGGATAAGGCCGAGACCAGCGGTGATCTATCGCAGGCCATCTACAATCTCAAGGTTGCAACTTCTTTCAGTATGGATGATACCCTGATTGAAAGTATGAATCAAAAAATAGAAAAACTGAAGTTTTCTTTGTCCTCCCGATCCGCACTTTTGTCCAAAACACTGACCGGACAGGGACGGACGGAGCCGGAGAAAACCGTAGTAAAACAAGCAACAGATTCTGCTGACCCTATCGCCGGCAGATATAAAAAAATAAAAAAACTCGGACAGGGTGCTATGGGGGTAGTCTGGCTTGCCGAAGATGCGGTACTGGAAAGGCAGGTCGCAATAAAAGAATTGCCGATCCACATAGCAGAGGATGCGGAATTTAAAGAAAGGTTTTTGCGGGAGGCGAAATTGCTCGCAAGGTTGACCCATCCGAACATCGTGCAGCTTTACGATATTGTCGAAGACAAAGATGTTTTGCACTATACCATGGAGTATGTGGAAGGCCAGTCCATGGATCAGATAGTTAAGGCATCAAAGCTGCCCCTGGATACCGTACTGGATTATGCAGTGCAGATTCTGAAAGGTATGGATTATGCACACGGCATGAAGATCATACACAGAGATTTAAAACCGATGAATATCATGATCCGGAAGGACAACATCGTCAAAATCGCCGATTTCGGTCTTGCAAAACTGGTTGGGAGTTCTTCGGTCACCATGGCGGGTACGGTGATGGGCTCGCCCCTGTATATGTCCCCGGAACAAGCAATGGGTGAAGAGGCCGATGAAAGGAGCGACATTTATTCCTTCTCTATGATTCTGTACGAACTGACGACAGGAACACCGGCGTTTACCGGCGCTCCGAAAGACGTCATAACCAGGCAAATACAGGCAATGCCTGAAAGGCCTTCTTCGCGGGCATCCATTCCGGACTGGCTCGAAGCGGTGATACTGAAGGGGCTCTCGAAAAACAAAGAACAACGGTATCAGACCATTTCAGCTATGCTGACCGACATAAAAAATCACAAACAACACGTATGAGATTCGGTGAACTGTCAAAGAGAATACTAACCGCGGTCATCGGCGTCCCCATACTTATTTTTGCCCTTATAACGGGAGGGTATGTATTGCTGACCCTGGTAGCATTTGTTGCAGTGATAGGCTTGTGGGAATTCTTTCACGTTATGGAGTTGAGAGGATATAAGCCAGTCAAAACAGCGGGTTATTTGTCCGGGCTTGTCATCGTGTTTTCTGCTTACTTTCTGCAAAATTACTTCCTCGTGTTGTTTGTAGTACTGCTTTTCATACTCTTCATGGGCCTCTTCGAAAAGGACAACAAAGCCACATTATCGGGGACCGGCGGCACCATCTTCGGTGTATTTTACATTGCAGGTCTTTTGACTTTTGCGATTAAATTAAGAAACCTCGGTACATTCCTCATGACACAGTACCGATCTCTGGGTTCGTTTCTCACAACACAGCACATAGACGACAGGACCGGCATATATGCGATATTTTTTCCTATAGCCGTTATATTTATCAGCGATACCGGGGCATATTTTATCGGCAAAGCGTATGGCAAAAGAAGGGTCGCACCGGCCATAAGTCCCAAAAAATCATGGGAGGGGGTTGGCGGAGGTATTGCTGCGAGTCTTATTGCCGCCTTCGTGATATGGATGATTGCACCCGATAGATTCCCGCTGAAACAGGCCGTCATTCTTTCCGTGCTGCTGAGTATTGCAGGACTCGCGGGTGACCTGGTAGAATCAAGGATAAAAAGGGACGCTGAAGTAAAGGATTCAGGCACCATATTCCCCGGGCATGGCGGCGTTATGGACAGAATAGATGCATTGCTATTTGGTCTGCCGATAGCATACATATATTTCCTTATGTATTTCAAATTCATCTTTTCGAGATGAGCGGCATCGCATGCGGCTTCTCCTGGTCGAAGATGAAAAAAAGGTAGCAAGCCATATAAAAAAGGGGCTTGAGGGGGAAGGATACGCCGTCGATGTCGTAAACAACGGAGAGGACGCTTCCAGTATGGTGAAGGCCTATGACTACGATCTCCTCATACTGGACGTCATGCTTCCCGGGAAAAACGGTATCCAGATATTAAAAGAGCTCAGGGACAGCAAACAGAACACTCCTGTTATATTTCTCACAGCAAAAAACAGCACTGAAGAGAAGATCCTCGGACTGGACCTCGGGGCAGATGATTACCTCACCAAGCCGTTCGAGTTTGAAGAATTATGTGCACGCGTCCGGGCAATACTGAGGAGGCACGAGTCCGTAAAAACCACGAAACTGGTCATAGCGGACCTCGAACTGAATCCCGTTACCCATGAGGTGAAAAGAGCGGGCCAGAGAATAGAGCTCACGCAAAAGGAGTATGCGTTGCTTGAATACCTCCTGTACAATCAGGGTAAGATCCTGACAAGAACGATGATCGTAGAGCATGTCTGGGATCAGGATTTTGACAGCTTCACCAATGTCGTGGACGTTTACGTAAATCATCTGAGATCGAAACTGGATCAACCCTTCGAAAAAAAGCTTCTGCAAACCGTGCGCGGCTTTGGTTATGTACTGAGAGAACAGGATGCTTCCCATAAGGATTAGATTAACGTTCTGGTATGTGGCTATTTTTTCGATAACCCTGGGGATCTACAGCTTTTTTTTGTTTGCATACATTTCTCACACAATCATCAGGAACACGGACAGGGAAATGGTTGCAGAGGCAAAAGAATGCAGGTCTATTTTTCTTGAAGAAATGACAAAGCCTTCTTTTGAAGAACTGGATGAAGAATTAAAAGGCATAAATTATTATCTGCAGATCTATTCGATCAACGGCAAGTTGTTGTATACCTCTGCGAATCTCTATAAGACTAATCTTCCGGTCGATACCCGGGCATTCAATTCCATAGAACACGACAAGTACGCATTTAGAACCGTTACCGTGTTCAGGCATACGGATGTGCGTACGCTGCTGTACCCCATTGTCGTCAACGGCGCGATACAATACTACCTCACCATAGGCATGCCGCTCAATGCACAAAACGGATTTTTAAGCATGCTGGGTATAATCCTCACCGTTGTTACCCCTATCTTCATCGTTATTGCAAGCTGGGGCGGTATCATCATTGCCGGCAGGGCGATGAAGCCGGTCGACGAGATAATAGAAACGGCACGACGCATAGAAGCCGGGAACCTGACAGAGCAGATTACCATGAAAACGCACAACGACGAGATAGGAAAACTTGCACGGACATTCAACGATATGCTCCTCAGATTGAAAAAGGCGTTTGATGGACTCTCTCAATTTTCCCAAAATGTATCGCATGAATTAAAAACACCCTTAACGGTCATGAAAAGCGGTATAGAGATCAACATGATCGGCGAAAGGTCCTCTGCGGATTACCGGGAACTGCTGGTCAGCTTACTCGAAGAGATAGATCAGATGACAAGGATTATCGACGATCTCCTGCTGACGTCTCTTTCCAATACGGAATCCATAAGAGCAACATTTACCCGGATAGATATTTCAAACCTAATCCTGCAGACCATAGACTTCCTCGGTGTCCTTGCAATGGATAAAAAAGTTTCGCTCGATCATACGGTACCGGACGGGATCGGCATAGTCGGTAACGAACGATTGCTGAAGAGGGCGTTCAGCAACATCATAGATAATGCAATCAAGTTCACGCCGCCGGGAAAAAAGGTTTTTGTGTCCGTTACCCGGGACGGCACCGGTGTGATTGTAGACATACGGGATCAGGGCGCCGGCATAAAAGAAGAGGACATACCAAAAATATTCGACCGGTTCTTCAGAGGGAAATCCGCAAACGCAGAGGGACACGGGCTCGGACTGAGCATAGTAAAATGGATTATAGAACTCCACAACGGAAGGATCGACATCATTTCAACGTCCGGAGGTACAAATTTCCGGGTCGTGTTTTTACCCCGATAGCATTCACCAGAGAAAGAGCGCGGTTGAAGAACCACGCTGTAGACAGCGAGGTTCTTCGTCGGTACGGAATATGTTAATCGTATAGTTCGCCTTGACCCCGCTATAAATAGCGGGGATTGCGGCGAACACCCGTTCAAAAGCACACCCTTTCGGACCTGTTCTGCACAAAACAGTTGAAAATCACTGTAAGAAAGTTTATTATACGTATTGAGAAAGCGTAAAAAGGAGAATACAATGTTTGATATAGGCATGCCTGAGCTCATAGTGATATTCGTGATCATCCTGGTGCTCTTTGGCGGCAAAAAACTTCCCGAGGTCGGCAAAAGCCTTGGAGAGGCAATAAAGAACTTTAAAAAAGCTATGAACGAGATCGAGAGTCCCTCAACGGATGAACAGAAGAAGTCCCTTCCGGAAACGAAAATAGAACAAAAAAAAGATACTACGGTAAAACCCAACTAACCTCCCGCACCGAGGCTCCCCCCTGGATTCCGGGATCTCAGGAGTCTCGGGTATGTATGACCGTTCCTGTGAAGATTCAGTCTGTTAGCGCACACGTAAAAATATATAACGTTTGACAGTTCGGGAAATACATATAATTGTTTTACAATGTATTGTATATTTCTTTCCGATGCCCATCTAAAAGGGCGCGACGATAAGAACCAGGAGAAGGTCGTTCAATTTCTTGAAGGCATAATCAAGGAACATCCCGACATGGTATTTCTGCTCGGTGATATTTTCGATTACTGGGAGATCGGAA
>JAKAHI010000102.1 GCA_021815065.1 bacterium
CCACGGTATGAAACGGTATAATTTTGCAAACATTTCGTAGACCTCCACCCAATGCTGAAAATCCTCAGGACTTCGCATGTGCGCCCTCTTATTCACCATAACCCAGCTCATGTGTGCAGCACCATCCTTGCATGTCGAGCACTCCCGTGTTGCCGATGTGCAGCAGCGGTGTGTTGTTGTCAGATCGGCTCCCCACCGGATGAAGCGTATAAGACGCTTGGGCTGGGGGTCCCGCATATCCATTGGCTCAGTAACAGAAGGGCATTCCATCCATCCCCATGTTCTGTCCAGCATCTTTCCGGTTGTCATTATTTTATGGTAGTATTTGCTGGATATAACGGTGTCGCCATACCGTTCGAGCATATCATCCATTTCATCCCGTACCCGTGCGAGTATCTCCGGGGTCCACACAAAGCCTTCAACATCCTCATCGTTCGAAAACAACTGGAGATGCACCTTGAGGCCGGCATCCTGGATTTTTTTGATAATCCTTTCGATTGTGCCGGTACCAACCTGCTTTGGCGTAATGGTGTACAGATAATACGTGTAAGGGTCTCCCCTGTAGTTCTTGAGAGATATGCCGAAGGTATTCCTGCCCCGCAGGACTTCTTCCTCATGCTCGTCTCCCCAGAGGGAGATACCGACCATCATGTCCGGAAAACGGTCACGCGGAACTTTGATAAGGCCGTTTGTTGCGCAATAGGTGGGAATGCGTTTGTAAAATGCCTCAATCCTGTCGAGATAGAGTGTCGGTTCTCCTCCGATCAATATCGCGAGGTTCACTCCTCTCTCCTTTTCCTTCTCTACAAACACCTCCCATTTCCCGAGGTCTTTTTCTTCTTCCAGTTTGTGTTCATCGGATGAAAAAAAGAAGCAGCCTTTACATCTCAGGTTGCACTTGTTCGTCATATCGTAGATCGAACTGCGAATATTGAGATGTGAAATGGCGTTATACCGTTTTTTCCACTCTCCATTCAGGAGCGTACTTACTGTTTGCATGTATTCTTCCCTTTCTTAAAAACATCAAAAGAATTATTACCGTTCCACATGAGTCATTCCTTTAGGTTTAATCTTTTTTTGAACAGAAAAATATTCCACTCTCGATAGAATCGTAATATTTCAGAAACCCGGAGGCTGCTCAACGTGGGAACAAAGGTTTTCCCCTTTTTCGTACCCTTTAACCCAGACCGCAAGGTAGGTATCGACATAATCGAGCCATGATTTAAAGATCTCCGGATGAGCGGTATGCCTGTTGAGTTTGGATGTAACGATAGAGCTTCCCGCGGCATAATGTCTGCAGTCATTGCAGTCCGTATCCGGGACACAGCAAGATGCATCTCTGTCCCAGGTAAGATCCGTCCGGTACTGCCGGAACGATCTGCCGAGACCGAAGGCAACAGACGGGTTCCTGCGGGGATACGGGCATGAATACAACTGATACAGGCTGTTCTTATGGGTATGCGCAACGGCACTATAGTGCGAGAACAGTATCGACTCAGGGTAGCGCTCCATGAGATCGAGTATGACCTCCCGGGTTTTAGCCAGAGATTCTTGTGTATGCGACAGGTTTCCCGTATAGTTCAATGGTGCTGAAAACATATTGAAGGTGACTTTGCATTTGTTCGATGCAAGCATCTTCACAACATCATAAGCTTCATTGATATTGTCCCTGCAAAACGTATAGACAAATACGGCACGAGGGTCTCCTTTATAATTTTCAATCTGTTTCTGAAGCAGATTTTTAGCCTTTCGGATTCTAAAACTGGTCTCGTCGTTGCCCCAAACCGAAATGTGTACCTTATATCCGACTGACCCGGGAATACGCTTTAGCCCGTTTGTGGCTATACACCCCAGGGGAATCTCTTCATAGCATGCATGGAGCAGATCGGGTACGAGCGATGGTTCTGCACCTGCAAGGACCACAAATGTAATACCTCTTGTTTTTTCCTCGCGAAAAAGGTCACGCCATGCTTTTGGATCGACATTTTCACGGGTAAATTGTTTTTCGCCGTTGAAATAGTAACAGCCATCGCACCGCATGTTGCACCGTGTCGCCATATCATAGGTTGATTCCCTCAAAAAAAAGTATTTCCGGACCTTTTCCCAGCGCTCTTTCACACGCGTATCTGCGAGAAGGTCTGCGAATGTCCACTCCCCTGATATTGGTAATTTCTCTGGAAAATTTAATACTGTATTGTTTAACGCCATGATAATTCTATCCTTTCAATGCAATTACATGTCTGCAAGTTATTGTCAAGACTTTGTAATTGTTGCAATTAAACTAAATAATCTTGTTGAAAAAACCCCGCTCAGTCTTTGCGAGGAATGAAAAGACGAAGCAATCTACAAGTATACGGAAGTATTGCTTGAGCCTGCTTTGCTGTGTCTCAGCGCCCACAATGACGCAGTGCTCAAGAAATTGGTCAACATAGCGCGTGTGATCTTCGGTATTCAACAGAGGCATTTGCAATAACAGATAGTGTATGCAAACGCCCCTGTTTTAGAACTACCTGAAAATTTATTTCAAAACCTCGACTACAGCATGCCCCTCAAGAACTATCTTATTATGTACGGTAATAAACCATGCGAGATTTGGCGCCGTCATGCCGAAATCGGTAAATTGAGCATTGATGAGCGTTGACAATGCGAACGTAGCAGGCCCTGTCTGTTTGAAAGACACCGCAGTGTCAAAGTCTTTCGACCCGCCTGCTACGGTAAGCCTGCCGCTTATATGAATTTCCCCTTTATCGCTGTGCAGGGCATTGAGGATATCGTCCCTGAGTTTACCTTCTACCGAAAATTCATCCTGTCCTACGCGGAGGATTAACGGTGCATTTGCCGTATCCGGCATAAGAAGATCAACGGTCGTATCTTGAGGATTGGCCTTTATGACGATATTTTTGTTGATCGGGCGCAGGACCTTTGAGAGCGGCTCTCCATCCACTTTCAAGAGTTCGAAGGTTATTTCCGGATACTGGGAAGCCTTCAAGTACAGTGTTTTTACAGACCAGTCTCTCATCGGCCTATCGGTTTTAAATCCAGAGGACGAGATCAATAGCTTTGCCTGCGTGTTCCCGGGAGAGGCATTCAAATCAAGGGAAAGCTTGTCATTGCGCCCAACGGTCGTCTTGATCGAGGAGCCGAGATTGGTTTCCTTTGCCGTATACGAAACATACGCATCGGTCACGCGGAATTTCACGACAGGTCTTTGCCCTGCCGCGATTAACATCGAGTGAAGAACTATTCCTGCAAGAAACATCATATACATTACCTCCTTTTGCCCGGTCAGAAGTTTACCAATTTGCAGCAATCCGCTATCATAAAAGATCCGCCTCCCGCTGCAACCCCCTTGCGGGCTTTACAACCCTTTATACTATCACAGAATATATTCTGCACCTTGCATAAGTCAAGTGCGATTTTTTCAGCCTGTTACCGTTAAAGCAATATTTAAAAAGAGACTCGCTCTGTAAATTCCCAGGCAATTTTGTGCCGGAAGATTTTCTGATGATCCCGTTAATCCGGAAAATGCATTTGAAAAATAACAAAGTTTGTGTCATGAGTATACAACCGGACAAAAATGCATAATAAATTCACAGGGGAGCTTTAGAGAGATATGGAACAAAACAACAGCATAAATAGTAAACTGACGTTTATCATACTGGCCATCCTTGGTATCGTCATATACCATCAAGTGGTGTTTTTTCATTTCATAAATTGGGACGATAATTTTTATGTAATCAACAATCCCTATATTAAAGCGATTAGCCTGTCCAATATTGCCTATATATTTTCACACTACTATTATCATGGCGTCTATGAACCGCTGCAGCTCATGAGCTATATGCTGATCTACCGGATAAACGGCCTGGCTCCCTTATGGTTTCATGTTTTCAATGCATCTTTGTTCATTGCTGACGCAATGCTTGTGTATATACTGGTAAAAAAACTCGCAACCCCGCTGAGCGCAACCATTGCATCCATCCTGTTTTTACTCGCCCCGGTAAATGCGGACTCCGCTGCATGGGTATCGGAGCTGAAGAACACACAGTCCCTGTTCTTTGTTCTTCTTTCCCTGCTTGCCTATATTGCTTTTATAAAAAGAAACAAGGCATCCGCTTATTTTATCAGCATCGTACTTTTCCTGTTTGCCCTGCTCACCAAGGAAACGGTTGCGACCATAGCAGGTGTTCTCTTTCTTCTCGAGTGGTACGTGTTCGAGAAAAACCCGGCACAAACATTCTTCCAGCAGATACCTTTTTACGTACTCTCGGTTGTGGCGGCACTGGTATTCGTCTTCGGACAGCTCAACCTGCATGCATCGAACCCGGCACAACTCGGGAATGCCTATCAACACCTGCTCGCAGTCCTTGTCAACACCGCAGGTGTGGCGTCCTATCCGGTAAAAATCATTTTTCCGTTCAAGTTGAATAGCTTTTATACGACGGATATCATCAACAGTGTGCTGACAGCACGGGTTATCCTGAGCATAACAGCATTGATCGTAGCTATATGTCTGCTGGTTGTGTCGTATAAAAAGCGTCACATGGGCTTCTTCTGGGGGGCGTGGTACTTCATAAATATGCTCCCTGCGTACGGAATCGTGGTAGTACCGTTCTACACCAACTGGTATCTGCTTGTACCGTCAATCGGTATCTTCGCGCTTGTCGGCATGGGAATAGAATACCTTTACACAAATGCAGATCTGAAGAAGCTTACCCTTGCTGCTGCAAGCATCATCATAGTCTTGTTCGGGATACTGGACTATCAGAGGGTCGGTGTGTGGCGGGATGATGCATACCTCTGGAAGGATGCCATTAAAAAGGCACCAAATTATTATTTTGGATATATGATGTATACGCATGCTCTTGTGAAACAGGGTAATATAGAAGCGGCTATACTATTTGGCCGAAAAGCTTTGGAGCTTAACCCTTATCAAACAGAGTTGCTTACAGATTTTGGTGTATATTACCTTCAGACGAAGGAATATAGCAAGGCACTACCTTATATCCAAAAGGCTATAAAATATGAGCCAAACAATGCAGGTTACATGTATTTGCTTGCTTACTATTACAAGCAAGTTAGAGATTACAAAAACTATCAGCAGGAATTGAAAAAATGTGTCATGCTCGATCCGAATATGCTTGGTTACATTAATGAGCTTACTGAATACTATATAAATAACGGAGAAACAACCAGGGCACTATCGCTTGTCAAAGAGATTATCGCACAACACCCTGATAATCCCGTGTTCTACAGGCTTCTTGGTGCCTATTATTTGAAGTACACAAATAACACTTATGAAGCTAAAAAAGCATTCGAAAAAAGCCTTTTCCTTGATCCTCACCAGCAAGGGGCAGATCAACTCAAGCAGTTCATCCAAAAATTGCCGGGATGATTACACCTTGACGAGCCAGCGATAAACCCTTTTGATTATAAACTTAAAATGGTTCAATGACTTTATATTGAACGCAAGATTCAGAAACTGTTTTGGCCGCAAATAAAAGCCTAAAAAAGCCCTTCGCTGTATATTTTTTAATTGCTTTTTTGTAAATCCCCGTGGTGCATAGGCAACCTCTGCGAATGAGTTTGCATCATAATTTATACCTTTCAGTTCACCGGTATGTTCGAGCAAACCATACAATTCAGTGCCCGGAAGCGGATGGAAAAGGAAAAAAATGGCACGAAGTAAGCCCAATTCTTTTGACAATTTTATCGTTTGTTTCATCTCTGCGGTTGTTTCTGTCGGAAACCCAAGC